>JBEKRA010000235.1:0-4400 GCA_049519195.1 Verrucomicrobiota bacterium | reverse complement strand
GACGACAAAGGCCGGAACGCACACGGCGAGAATTGCCAGAAAACTGCCGGTGTAATCCTCCCAACGTCCGCGCCGGGCTGCGGTGATAAATCCCAGCGGCAGGCCGACGGCCATCGCGAGGCCAAAGGCGAGAGCGCCCAGCGTCATCGAAACCGGCAGCGCCTGCGCGATGATGTCGCTCACGCGCTGATTGCGGTATTTGTAGGAAACATCAAAGCTCGCGGGCGCGTGCCGCCAGTGGCCGCTGGCGTCCTTTTCCCAAACGAGGCCGAAGTAGCGGAAGTATTGTTTCAAGAGCGGCTCGTCCAGATGATAGGTCGCCTTCAGGTTCCGCTCAATTTCGGGCGAGGCGGGCGCGCGTTCGCGGTCGAACGGGCCGCCGGGCGCGAGATGCACCAGCACAAACGCCAGCGCGCTGATGACCAGCAGCAGCGGCACGGCGAAGATGATGCGCTTGAGAAAATACATCGGTTCAATCCTGGGAGCGCCGGCGTCCCGCCGTCCGGTTTTTCAAGCGACACGCCGGCGGGACGCCAGCGCTCCCGGCAATAATCGCGCCGGCACATTGGCCGGATATAATCCATGAATTAAGCATTTTCTAATTTTTATTTGTCCTTCGGATGGCCTGCAACGGATGGTCGTCCAGAATGTTCTGGTAGAAACCCTGGATTTTGTTCGTGTCAAAATAATTCAGGCCGGCGTAGTAGTAAATCGGGATGATGGGCATTTCGTCGCGCACCAGCAGAGTCTCGGCCTGCTGGAAAAGTTGTTCCCGCTTCTTCATGTCGGTTTGTTCGTTGGCTTCGTTGATGAGCGCGTCGTATTGCGCGTTTTTCCAGCCGGTCCGGTTGTTGCCGTTGTTGCTGATAAAACAGTCGAGAAACGTGTTCGCGTCGTTGTAATCGCCAACCCAACTGGAGCGCGCGACTTCATAATCGAGATGCGAATACGAACTCAAGAGGACTTTCCATTCGACCTGCCGCAAATCCATCTGGATGCCCAAATTATCGCGCCACATCTGCTGCAACTCGATGGCGATGTCTTCGTGGACTTTATCACCCCCGCCGGCCGCCGCGTTGAACATGTATTCAAACCTCGGAAAACCCTTGCCGTCCGGATACCCGGCATCGGCCAGCAGTTTCCGGGCGAGTGCGGGGTCGTAGCCGAGTCCCGGAGGCGAGGTGTAATTAGCGATCCACGGCGGAACCAGCGTCGCCGCCGGCTTCTCGCCGGCCCGCGTGATTTTTTTGACGATGCGTTCCTTGTCAATTGCCAGCGCCAGCGCCCGGCGGACGCGCGCGTCGTCAAACGGTTTTTTCGTCACGTTGAGGCGGATGAAATAGGTGGCGAGATAATCGAAGGAATGAAAATCCGGGCGTTTGAGCAGCACATCCAGCAATTCACCGGGCACGAGCGTGCGGTCGAGCACGAGGTCCGCCTGGCCGCGCTCGTAAAGATTGAGCGCCGTGTCCGGCGAACCGAGCGGCAGGATGTCAATGATTTGCGACCGCGTGTTCGCCGCGTCCCAGTAAAGCGGATTTTTTTTGAGGCGAACCTTGTCATTGGGCCGCCAATAGGCAAGTTCAAACGGCCCGCTGCTTGGCAAGGGTCTGGCCATCAGCCAGCGGTCGCCGTATTTACCGATGGTCTGGCGCGGCACGACGCTCATCACCGGCAACGCGCATAAATCCAGAAAAAAGGCCGTCGGATGATTCAATTCCACGCGCACGGTGTGTTTGTCAGGCGCGTGAACGCCCACGAGCGCCGGGTCTTTGATTTTGCCGGTGACAAAAGCCTCGCCGCTTTTCAGATAAAAAAATTCCTCGGCGTAATCGGATGCCGTTGCCGGACTGGCCGCGCGGAGCCAGGAATAAACCACGTCGTCCGCCGTGATTGGCTCGCCGGTGGACCAGACCAGATTTGTGCTCAAATGAAAAGTGTAGGTGCAGCCGTCCGGCGAAATGTCCCAGCTTTGGGCCAGACCGGGAATTGGCCGCGCGGTCTTCGGATCAACCCGCGTCAGCCCGTCGAATAAATTGCCCATGACAATGCGGAATTCCGGGATGCCGGAGACGATAGCCGGGTCGAGCGATTCCGGTTCGGCGTTGTTGATGATGGTGATGTCGGCAGGCGGTTCGCGGCGGATGCACCCGACCGTCAGCAGACAAAAGCCGGTGGCCAGAAAACAAACCGTCATCATCCGCAACGCACCGTCATCCAGCCATCTGACCAGGGCGCGTTTCAAAATGGCGGCCTATTTGGGCTGCGGCGTTGCAGGCACGCTGTCGGCCGGGATTGCGGGCGAAGAAGATGAATTGCTGGTTGTCGCTGGAGCGACCGGCACGGGTGTGCCGGGCGGCGCGGCAGCCGGCATTTGCGATTGTTTTTGTTGCGCCTGCTTTATCTGCTCAAGCGTCGGCGTGTCGCTGTGAATGTTGCCCATCTTCACCACGCCGAGAACCAGGCACATCCCGAAAAATATGCCCGTCGCCCATTTGGTGATTTTCGTCAATGCGTTGCCCGAACCCGCTCCAAAGAGCGCGTCCGCCGCCCCGCCGCCGAAGGCTATGCCCGCGCCCGCGTCCTTTTTTGGCAGTTGAACCAGCACCAGAAGAATCAGCAACAGGCAGTTGATGAACAACAACACCGTTAAAATTCCAGCGATAAAAGTCATGGCCGTATGTTAAATCGAATTCTTGATGATGTCAGCAAAACTCCGCGCCTCCAGCGCCGCGCCGCCGACCAGCGCGCCGTCCACGTCCGGCTGGCTCATCAACTCGTGCGCGTTTGACGGCTTCACGCTGCCGCCGTATTGAATGCGCACCTTTTTGGCCGTGGCCTCGTCAAACATCTTCACCAGCACGCCGCGGATGAAAGCGTGCGTGTCCTGCGCCTGCTGCGTCGTCGCGGTTTTGCCCGTGCCAATCGCCCAGACCGGCTCGTAGGCGACAATGGTTTCGACCATTTGTTCCTTGGTCAGCCCGGCGAGGCTGCCGCGCACCTGCGTCTCCAGAACCTTTTCCATGTGGCCGCCCTCGCGTTCAGCGAGCGTTTCGCCGACGCAGACAATCGGCTTGAGCGACGCGCCATGGACCGCCGCCGCCTTTTTGGAAATGAGCTTGTCGGTTTCCTTTTGATACTGCCGTCGCTCGGAATGGCCGAGGATAACGTAGCGCACGGAAAATTCCTTGAGCATCCCGGCGCAGATTTCGCCGGTGAACGCGCCGAAATTGTTCTCGCTCATGTTCTGCGCGCCGAGCCGGATGTTTTTCGTTTCCAGGATGGCCTTGGAAACCGATTCCAGCGCGGTGAACGGCGGACACACCACGACGTCAACCTCCTTCACGTTCACGATTTCCAGTTTAAGGTTGTTGACCAGCGCCAATGCCTCGGCGGCGGTCTTGTTCATCTTCCAGTTGCCCGCAATGATTAATTTTCGTTCTTTGTTCATAATTCAAAAATTTTAACGCAAAGGCGCAAAGGTTCAAAGCCGCAAAGCTTTAGAGACCATTGACCACGCGCCGAATTCCATTTTTCACATACTGTTCGCCAAAGTTTATGACCAGTCCCAATTTCAATTTCGTCAAACGCAAATAGGTCAGCATCTGCGCTTCAAAAATCGGATTCCATTCCGTCACTGCTTTGTTGTCAATCAACACCAAGCCATTCACTTTCAAATCCAGCCGAAGCGGGGAACCAAGCCGTTTGCCTTTGTAGTCAATCGGCACCTGCAATTGACGCTCAACTTTCATCCCACGCCGCGTCAATTCGTCCACAATCGCTTCTTCATACACCGATTCAATCAATCCCGGTCCGCCGAGTTCCCGATGAACTTCGATTGCACTATCAACGATTACTTTGCTGATTTCATTTTCATTCATCCTCGCGTCTTTGCCTCTTTGCGCCTTTGCGTTAAATTCATTTGTCAGAAAGCGCCGCCACGCCGGGCAGCACCGCGCCTTCCAGAAATTCCAGGCTCGCGCCGCCGCCGGTGCTCATGAACGTCACCTTGTCGCCGAGCTTCGCCTTGTTCAGCGCCTTCACGCTGTCGCCGCCACCGATAATGCTCTTGGCGCCGCTCTTCTGCGTGGCGTCGGCCACGGCTTGCGCAACGGCGTTGGTGCCGGCGGCAAATTGTTTGTTCTCGAACAGACCCATCGGGCCGTTCCACAAAATCGTCTTCGCAGTGGCGACCTCGGCGGAATACGCCTTGACCGTCGCCGGGCCGATGTCGAGGCCGGCGGCGTCATCCGGGCAATTCATGTCGGAATTCGCGCGCGGATTCTGCCATTCGATGACCGGCTTGCCTTTTTTGTCGAGCTTGTCGGTCTTGACCGGCACGGCAACGACGTCGTCCACCGGCAGCAAAAATTTCACATTCTTCGCCTTGGCCTTGGCCA
>JBEKRA010000234.1:0-4413 GCA_049519195.1 Verrucomicrobiota bacterium | reverse complement strand
AAACCTCTTTGGCACACGCAAGCCATGAGACATCCGCGCGTGAATCCGCCCTCGGCTGTTTCGCAGCCAACCTCGCCGTGCCCGGCCTCGGCTCGCTGGCCGTCGGGCGTAAGATTGGTTACGTGCAACTGACCTTGTGCCTTGGCGGGCTGATGGTCTCGCTGATCTTCGGTGTTCGTTTTATTTATTGGATGCTCGCCCACTGGTCGGAATTTCACAATTCAGACCCCAACGCCGACCCGTTTGCGGCCTTGCGCGACTTATGGCGGCAGGCGCGATGGACATTGTTGGGATTCTTTCTGTTTGCGGTAGCTTGGTTTTGGGCGTTGTTCACGAGCTTGGTTGTTATCGAAAAGGCAAAAACTGAAAGCCGAAATTTTCAATGAAAAATACCACCAGTCGCACCACGCGCCACGCCTTGTGGAACCTGTTCATAATGCCCGGCCTCGGTTCGCTTCTAGCGAAACGCTGGCTCGCAGGCATCGGACAAACCGTCATGGTCACCGTGGGTTCCGTTATGCTGTTTGTCTGGCTATTCAAGGAATTAGGGGAGTATTACGGGTTGATGTTCGGGGATGTGCAACCGCAGTCAATCAGCTGGATAGGTATAACCGGGGCGAGCATATTTGTTGTGGCATGGCTTTGGTCGCTCATTACGAGCTTGAGTTTGCTTAACGAAGCTTCGCGGATTAACTTGCAGTCGCTTAAAAATTCCGGCACGACGCCGATGCCGAAACTGGACGACAACCAAATCGCCGACGCGCTGGCCCTGGCGCCGCAATGGCAACGGCGGGGCGGAGCGATTTCGCGCACGTTTCAGTTCAAGGATTTTTCCGCCGCGATGAAATTCGTGGACGCCGTGGCGGGAATCGCCGAGCAGGCGTGGCATTATCCCGACATTGACATCCGCTGGAACAAGGTGACGCTCGCGCTCACGACGCATGACGCGGGCGGTCTGACGCAGAAGGATTTCGACCTGGCGCGGCAATTCGACCAGTTGTCACTTCGCTGAATTGACGGAATTGGTTGAGCCTTCGGGAATGGCCTGCGCGGACGGCTGGGTTTCGCCTTGGGGGATGCGCGGCAGCCGGCCGATCCAGATGTTGCCCACGTCGTGGTTCCATTCCAATTGCGGGATGTTGGGCCGCTCGGCGCTGCCGCCGCGGATGACGAGCCGGTCTTCCGGCCGCATTTTGTCCACCCACGGTTTGTAGGCCTTGGCGTCGCCGAAATTCCACAGGACGTTGTGATACACCTTGAAGTTATCGTCGGTCATGAGCGTGGACTCGAAACCGAGGGCGTAGCGCCAGTCGGCATTCGGATTTTTGAAAAACGTCTGGTAAAAAATCGTCATGTCGGTGGAGTAAAGTATGCCGCCCTTTGCCGGAAGCCAGGCGTTGAAGCCGGGGTCTTTCGGATCCGGTTCGAGGTATCGCCATGCCAGATGGTTGCTCCAGCGGCTGTTGAAATCGTTGGTGGTTGCGGCATACATCGTCAACACCAGCCCGCACACCAGCGCGAGCCGCTGGAAGGAATCCGCGGCGAAGCGCGATTCAAAAAACAACTGCAAATCGCCCGCGACCAAAACCGCCAGCGCCGGCAGGCCCCAGTCCTCCCAGAAACGGAAGGTTTCGCATCCCAGAATCCACCCAATCACGGTGAGCCAGAATGCCGGATGGCGGACCAGCGGCGGCGCGTTCAGCTTCGCCAGTTGCCGCAGCACAATCAAACCGCCGAGCAGCAGGATGGTGAAAATCTCGCCGCCGGACGGGCGCAATTCACCCACGAGCGTGTTTTGCGTCTTGTGCATCCCAAGGGAGTTCAACGCCAGTTGAATCGCCTGCAAAATGCTTTCGATGGGATGACCGGTCAGCGCCGAACCCAGGAACGTTCCCAAGATCCAGCTCGCCCCCAGCAGCAGGCACCAGCGGAATTGTTGCGCGAGGAAGAACGCGGCAACCGGCAGCGCCCACAGATACCAGACGCCGTGCAGAAAAACAGCCAGGGCAATCAGCGGCGTCATCCAGAACATCGTTCGCCATTTGGGCGGCGCCCCGCCATGCCGCTGCCAGACCAGCAGAATCACCGCAATCGCCGTGATGCTCAACACGAACGGACGTCCAAGCAGAAAACGCTGCGTTAGGTCGGACACCTGCATCTGGGTCATGATGATGAAGGCCGCCAGCCACGCCTCCGGCCGCTTGAAGCATGCTACTATCGCGCTGTTGCCGGCGAGAAACAGCATCACCACCGTAAAAATCACCAGTGCCTCGGCGTCCCAGTTTGCCCAGAGATGAATCTTCCCCAGCAGCCAGTGCCAGCCCCAGTTGGGATCGAAATGGAAGGCCGGACCGAGCACCAGAATTTCCTGCCACGATTTGTTGGTCACCGCCTTCGCCGCGTGCCGCAGCGCGTCGTCCGCCGGCAGATAGCCGTAGCTGATGACCTTCAGCGGGATGACAAGGAGCAGCAGAATGACAATCGTCCACGCCGCCAGCGGCACATAGCGGCGAAATGGTTCGAGAAATGATAAATCAAAATGTCGCTTTTCATCCGTCATTGACGGCGACAAAAAGCGGATTTTGCGCGGCGTGTCAATGTCTGATTTTTTCATCCTCATCGTCCGTCGTTCTCGTCCTCGTCCTCGATATTTTTCGATTATGAGGACGAGGACGACGAGGAGGAGGATTTATTTCAGAACACCACCGGCACGCCTTCCTCCAGCACGCGCAGTTTTTGCGTAAGGTTTTCCCCGGCGGTGATCTGGCGCAACCAGCGCAGCGGTTCGTCCAGGGACTCGAACGACAGGCGGAAGGAGCCGTAGTGCATCGGCACCAGCCGGCGCGCACGCAAATCCCGGAACGCCTTCACCGCCTCGTCCGGCCCCATGTGGACGCGCCGGAACGAGTCCGGGTGATACGTGCCGATGGGCAGCAGCGCGATTTCCGGCGCGAGCCGTTCGCCGATTTCCTTGAACCCGCCGAAATACGCGCTGTCGCCCGCGTGGTAAATTTTCCGGCCCTGATGCTCCAGAACAAATCCGCCGTAGCCGCGGTGACTGTCGCGCAGCGTCCGCGCGCCCCAATGCTGGCTCGGCGTGAACGTCACCTTCCAGTCGCGATGCGAGAAACTTTCCCACCAGTCCAGCTCGATGACGCGCGAGAAACCGAGGTTTTGCGCGAGGTCGCCGACGCCCCACGGCATCACGCCGATTTTCGGCTCCGGCAATTTGCGCAGCGTCGGCTTGTGGAAATGATCGAAATGCGCGTGCGTCAGCAGCACCAGGTCAATCGGCGGCAGGTCGCGGATTTTCAGGCCGGAACGCTTGAGCCGCTTCAGCAAAAACAGCCAGTTCGCAAAATTCGGGTCAATCAGCACGTTCAAGTCCGTGAACTGGATCAGAAACGAAGCGTGGCCGATCCAGGTGATTGCCACCTGCCTGCGCTTGAGCTTGGGGAAAACCGGGCGGCGCGGCTGTCCCGTGCGCGGCGTCAGCCAGGCCTTCCAGATGAGTTCCCGGAAAAACGTGCGCGGGTTGAAATGCCGCGACGGCGTCAATTCCTTGAACGAGCGCGGCAACCGCCGGCGCGGCGGGACGGGACGTTGTGGAACCGGCTTCGTCATACAACAATTGGAATCTAACCCCAAATCGCCCGGAGTGAAATGGAAAATGCCGCATCATTTATTTGATTGTTCAGTCAATTTTTTTCAATTGAGCCATCCGCCGCTCTGACTGCTATCCTTTCAAACGATGAACTCGGCAAAACTTCAACTCCCATGCGCGCCGCTTTTGCCGCTTGCCATGCCCCGACGACGGGCGCACATTGCGCGCAGCCAAGTCGTTTCGCTATTTGAATTAAAATTATGGAACCCGGCATCATACTTGTCGTCTTGGTAATTCTCGGAATTCCGATTGCGCTGGCAATCTGGCTGATTGTGCGCGCCGTCAGCGCCAGAAACCGCATCGAGGAACTTACCGATCGTCTCATTGCCCTCGAATCGGAAATGTCCCGCCTGAAACGGGAAAAGGAACCGCCAAAGCCCGTCGAACCAGCGCCCGCGCCAGCGCCGCAACCCAAAATAATCACTCCACCACCTGTCGCCGCGCCATCACCAACTGTCGCGCCGCAACCTGTCATTTCGACGCAACTTCCGCCTGTCGTCCCGCCGCCGCCGATTTCGATAACAACCGTGCCGCAAAAACGGGCGCGCATTTTCGCGCCGCCGCCTCTGCCCCAACCCAAAATCAACTGGGAACAATTCATGGGTGTGAAAGGCTTTGCGTGGATTGGCGGCTTCGCGCTCTTTCTCGGCGTAGCCTTCTTCGTTAAATACTCGTTCGACAACAATCTCGTCCCGCCCGAACTCCGCGTGGCCATCGGCTTCCTGGCTGGCCTCGGCCTGCTTGTCGGC
>JBEKRA010000233.1:0-6782 GCA_049519195.1 Verrucomicrobiota bacterium | reverse complement strand
TTTGTTTTGCTCGCTGCTTTTTTGACGCCGCTGCTTGCCGCGTTCGGACTGGCGCGCATTCAAGACAATGTGGAGTGCGGTGACGCGTCACCGCTTTCCAAAGCGCCGACATGTCGGCGCACTCCGAAATTATTCAACCGACTCCTTTTCATCGGCTTCATCCTGCTCGCGCTCATCGGCGGAAATCTTTTTTGGGCGTGGCGCTTCCCAATGCCGGGCGACGACGTTCACGCCACGCTGCTGAACGGCCTTTCTCGCGCGGGTTTTCTGTTGATGACCGGGACATTGTTGCTTTACATAAAGCCGGGAGCGCCGGCATCCCTGCCGGCAGGCGGAATCGCGCAGATTCTCGCCAGCAAGATGCCGGCGCTCCCGGAATTGCGCCGGATGACGCCGCTGCTTCTGCTTGCAATCGCCTGGCTTGACGTGCTCACGCATGAGCCGACCCAAAATCCGACCACCCCGCCAAACATTTTTGAACCGAATCTGGCCCGGACGCGGCTGGCCATGAACCCGCAGCCGGAATTGGGCAAGCCATCGCCAGCCCGCAAAGCAATTTCCTGATTGGCCGGCTGGCTTACGGCGCGAACTGCAATCTTCTGGACGCCGTGCCCAAGGTGGATGGCTTCCTTTCGCTCACTCCGCGCGAAAACGACGACGTGCTTTCGCTGTTCTACACACGGACCAACGCAGATTTTCCCGGACTGGAGAATTTCATGGGTGTGTCTCAAATCTCCGCGCCGGAACAGATTTACCACTGGCAATCGCGCTCGAACTTTCTGCCGCTCGTGACCGCCGGTCAAAAACCCGTCTTCCTCGACGACGCCAAAACGCTTGAAGCATTGACGCAACCGGATTTCAACGGAAATAAAGTCGTCTTCCTGCCGCCGGAGGAAAAACCATTCGTCACCGTCACAAATCAAACCGCCGCCAAAATTCTAAATTCAAAATTCGGAAATCAAACCGTGGACATTGAAGTCGAAGCTCAAGAACCATCACTCGTCGTCGTCGCGCAAACGTATTACCACAACTGGCGTGCTGTCGTGGACAGCCAGCCAACACATCTGCTCCGCGCCAATCACGCGTTTCAGGCCGTTGAAATCCCGGCTGGCAAACATCACATTCATTTCTACTACCAAGACCGCGCGTTTGAAATCGGCGCGGCGGTTTCAATTGCCGCATGGCTGGGCTGCCTGATTTGTTTGTTTCGATTGCCGGGGAGAAAAATTCCTTAAAAGATTTCCAAAACTTCTTCTCGACAAAACCCCTTTCTGAATCCAAAAAGAACGCGGCGAATGGCAAAAACCAAACGAATCGGAATTTTGACATCGGGCGGCGACAGTCCCGGACTGAACGCCGCGATCCGCGGCGTCGGCAAAACCGCGCTCGGTTTTTACGGCATGGAGATACTCGGCTTCCGCGATGGCTTCCGCGGCCTCGTGGAGGGGCGGCGGCTGAAATTGGACAAGGCCGCTCTCGCAGGCATCCTCACCGTCGGCGGCACCATCCTCGGCACCAGCCGCGACCGGCCCCGCCGCATGTTGGTGGATGGCCGCACGCGCGACATGACCGATGTCATCAAGGAAAATTACAAGAAATGGGACCTCGACTGCCTCGTCTGTCTCGGCGGCGGCGGCACTCAAAAAAGCGCGCTGCACCTTTCCGAGGCCGGCCTCAACATCATCACACTGCCCAAGACGATTGACAACGACGTGGCGATGACGGATTGCACCTTTGGTTTCGCCACCGCGCTCGACATCGCGACCGACGCGATTGACCGGCTCCACAGCACGGCACACAGCCACCACCGCATCATTGTGGCCGAAGTCATGGGCCATCGCGCGGGCTGGCTGGCACTGGGCGCGGGCATCGCCGGCGGCGCGGACGTGATTTTAATTCCAGAAATTCCCTACAACGTCGAGAAGATCGCCGAGGCCATCCGGCGCCGCAGCCGGCGCGGCACGAATTTCAGCATCGTGGCGGTGGCCGAGGGAGCCAAGAGCATCGAGGACGCCCGCGCCTTTACCGCCGCTGAAAACAAGCGCGGGCGGGCGCGGACGTTGCATGACAAGAAGGAAGCCAAAATGGAACTGGCCGCGCTTGAAGCCCGGCACACCGGGAACACGCAGCGGCTGGTGCGGCAGCTTGAGGAACTCACCCACCTCGAATCGCGCCTGTCCATTCTCGGCTACGTCCAGCGCGGCGGCACGCCGTCAGCGGCGGATCGCCTTCTGGCCACCCGGCTTGGCGGCGCTTGCGCGGATTTAGTCCACGACGGCGTTTTCGGAGTGATGGTCGCGGCCCGCGGTGACAATACCGAGCCGGTGCCGCTGGAGAAAGTGGCCGGGAAACGAAAAATCGTCTCTGGGCGTGAAACGAAAATGTTCGCATCAATCCCGGTTTTCTCTTTGTAGTCGTCAGCAATTTTCATGGAAATCGCATTCACCGCATCCGTTTTAACCAAAGCCACGGCGCAGCCGCCGAAGCCGCCCCCGGTCATGCGACAGCCCCAGACCCCGCCCTGAATGCCGATGCTCCCGGCAATTTCCACGATGGCGTCGAGTTCCTTGCAGCTCACTTCGTAATCATCGCGCAACGAGGCGTGGCTCGCATACATGAGCTGGCCGACGGTCGGCCAGTTCGAGGCGCGGATGCCCTCGGCGGCATGAACAGTGCGCTCAATTTCGCCGATGACGTGCCGCGCGCGGCGATAGACCACCGCGTCCATTTTGCCCTTGGCGGCTTCGAGCATATTGGCGGTCGCGTCGCGCAGCGAAGGCACGCCCAGGATTTTCGCGGCCGCTTCGCATTGCGCGCGGCGTTTGGCGTATTCGCCGCTGCCAAGCTCGTGTTTGACATTTGTGTTGGCGATCAGCAACTGGACGGACGGGTCGCTCATGGGCACCAGTTCCGTCCTGCGCGATCGGCAATCGAGCAGCAGCAGGTGGTTTTCACGGCCCATGACTGAAATGAACTGGTCCATGATGCCGCATGGAACGCCGGCAAATTCGTGCTCGGCTTTCTGGCAGAGCAGAGCCTTTTCCACGGGGTCCATTTTTTTGCCGGTGACCGTTTCAAGCAGGGTCGCGGTGCAGACTTCGAGGGCCGCGCTGCTGGAAAGCCCGCCGCCGAGCGGGACGGTTGAAATCATGGCGACGTCAAGCGCGGGGATTTTTTCACCCCGTCGCTGAAATCCGGCGACAACTCCTCGGACGTAATTCGACCACTTGGGCGCTCCCTTTTCCACAGGCTTTGAAACGCCAATCGCCGCCGTCTCGTTGAATTGCGCATCGTGGACTGAAATCGCCGGCGACGCGGAGGCCGGAGCCAGATCAGCCGCCATGACGGCGTAACGCTCAATGGCCATGGGCAGGACAAAACCGTCATTGTAATCGGTGTGCTCGCCAATCACGTTGACGCGGCCCGGCGCGGCGACAATCCAGCGCGGCGCGCGCCCGTATTTCTTTTGGAATTGCCGCGCCAGTTCGGTGGACAGTTCAGGTAGTTTCATTTGCAAATGACATTAAAGTTGCGCCGGTTGAGGCATGGATTTCGGCGTGGTGAAAAAATTTCCATTCAGGCCGGGGGGGGCGTTTTGTTGCGTCCGCGCGCGGCGCCCAGCAGCATCAGCACGCCAAACACAAGCAGCACGACGCCCCAGATGAGGTTGATGTTGATGCCCTGCCCGTCAATCGTGACGACGGAGGCTGCGCTGCTGATCAAGCCGTAGCCGACGAGCAGCACGCCGATGAGCGAGAACATAAAACCGATTGGCCAGCGTATATCGAGTCCCATAAATTTAGTTCCTTTCGTTTTTCAGTTCACCAGAAAATGATGTTCAAAATGACGCACGCAATGATCAGCACCGTGCCGACAAGGGCCGGACGCTGATACCAGGGCTGGTTGTGATCCACGGTTTTCGGCGTGAGCGAATAAACGAGGCCCTTCAATTCCTCGTCGGTCTTGGTGCGCCGCGTCGCCAGCGAAATCACCACTGTGAGCGTGAAGCAGACGATGAACGCAAAGGCCGCGAGCCAGAAGTTCTGGGCCATTTCGCTGGGGAAAGTCTGGGCGATGTGCAGGTAACCGCCCTTCATTCCTTTGATGACATGGCCAGCCGCATCCACATTGCCGGTGGTGGTGGTCAGCGCATGAAAGACGGTCGAGCCGGCAATGCCGCCAAAGAGTCCGAGGAACGCGCCGATGCCGGTCGTGCGCGCCCAAAACATGCCCAGCAGGAACGTGGCGAAAATCGGCGCGTTCACGAAGCCGAACACGAGCTGGATGATGTCCATGGCGTTGTCGTATTGCTTGGCAAAATAAGCGCAGAAGATGCCCAGCACGATGCCGGCGACGGTGATGAATTTGCCCATCCAGAAATAGTGCGCATCGCTCTTATTTGGCATGATATACGCCTGGTAAAGGTCATAGGTCCAGATGGTGTTGAATGCGGTGACATTGCCCGCCATGCCGGACATGAACGACGCGAGCAACGCCGTGAGCGCCAGGCCGAGCAGGCCGGGCGGACAGTATTTTTTGAGAAGGGAAAGTATGACGCTGGTGTAATCGTTCTCGGCGATGCTGTTGTAAAGGCCGGTCTTGATCTGGTCGTCGGACAATTTAGTCGAAGCATTGGCGGCGACCAATGAAGCAATTTTGTCCGCGGCAACTTTTTTGCCGAGCGCGTCGCCTACGGCCTTGACCGCCACGGCGGAATCGGCCGGACTGGCATTTTTCACCGCATCCACGGCCTTGGCATAATTTTCCTGCGAAACAATCGGCGGCGGGATGCGGTAGTCTTTGTTCGGCATCGAGGCCAGCGCGATGGCGATCATGCCGGGGAGAATGACCAGGACGGGGAAAAGCATCTTGGGCACGGCGGCGACGAGCGGAGTGTTTCGGGCGGCGGTCATATTCTTCGCGGCCATTGCGCGTTGCACCACGAGGAAGTTCGTGCACCAGTAGCCGAACGAAAGCACAAAGCCCAAACCGAAAACAATGGCAAACCAATCTACGCCCATGGGATTGGCGGATGGCCCACCCAGCAACGGCTTCCATGCGCTGGTCCAAGCATTTGGGGCGTAGGTTATGCCGACATCTTTGAGGTGCAGCGCGGCAGGATTGGCGGCCACGGTTTGCAACGACTGGTTCATCGAGTGCCAGCCACCCACATCTTTCAATCCGAGATAAACCACCGGGGCGAAGCCGAGGACAATCATGAAAAACTGCAGCACCTCGGTGTAGATCGCCGAGGTCAGGCCACCCTTCAAAACGTAGATGAGCACGACACCCGAGCAAATCCACAAATAAATGTCATAACTGCCGAAGTTCATTCCCAAAATCGTTGCATTCAGTTTCCACGGCAGCAGGTTGGTCAGGAGCCGGGCCAACGCGTCCATGGAAATGCCGGAGGCGAACACGGTCATCACGGCGAATGCGACCGCGTTCAGGGCGCGGACGGGTTCGTTGAAACGCATCTTCAGGTATTCCGGCACGGAGCGCGCCTTGGAGCCGTAGTAAAAGGGCATCATGAAAATTCCTAGGAACACCATCGCCGGAATCGCGCCGACCCAGTAAAAATGCGCGGTGGCGATGCCGTATTTCGCGCCGCTGCCCGCCATGCCGACCAATTCGAGCGCGCCGAGATTGGCGGAGATGAAGGCAAGTCCCGTCACCCACGTCGGAATCGAGCGCGCAGATGTCAGGAAGTCCGACGACGTCTTCATGTAACGCGCGAGCGCCCAGCCGATGCCGACGACAAAGGCGACATAGGCGATTAAAATGGTATAATCAACCCAAGCGAGATGTATTGGTTGCATAAAAGTTTGAAGTTTTTAGCGATTTGTCCAGGCGATGTCAATCCCATTGCTTTCCGCCGGCAGATGTGTTTAATTGGGCGCAACGTTAAAATTGTATGCCGACAAAAATTGAAGAAAAAACACGCGAACTTTGCCAGACCATCGTGGATCAGCCGGAAACGGCGTCCATCCGCCGGCGCATTGACACCTTTATGGCCGATGAAGCAGCCCGCGGCCAATATGAAACCGTGATGAGCAAAGGCAACGCGCTTCACGAAAAGCAGCACAACGGGCAAACGCTCGACGGCGTGGAAATCGCCGATTTTGAATCGCACCGCGACGCGCTGCTGAAAAATCCCGCCGCCCGCGGCTTCCTGGATGCACGGGAGGAATTGCACGAGTTGCAGCATTTCATCCAGAAACACGTCTCCAAAACACTCGAGCTTGGCCGCGTTCCGACCGAAGCCGACATCGAAGAGGAGTCCTGTGGCCACGGCGGCTGCGGCTGCAAGCACTGAAATTTCAAGAGGGAACATCACGGCTGTTTGCGGACGGAGCACCGCCATCGGCAAAATTGATGTGCGCTGAATTTTATTTCAGCCGGTTGGACAAAGGCTGTTCAAGCTGAAATCTTTCCGTTGGCGGAATGGCAATCCCTGCGAGGCGGCAGAAAACAGCTCACGACGCAAGCCGCGGGCTTGCCGCTGGTGAATCCTGATATTTATTCACCGTAGGCGTTTCCTTGATAAGTCCCGGGGTTGAGCTTCACATCGTTCGGCGTGGGCATGTAATTCTGGTTCAGCCAATTCTCGGCGTCGCGAACGCTCCCGAACGATTTGACGTTCACGCCCCGGTTTTTTGCCACGGTCTCCGCAAACTGGCTTATCCCCATATCATGTGCCGGGTTCACATCCACATAGGCGATCTGTCGCATCGTCTGCGCCGCCAGCGGACTGGCTTTGTCGACAATGGTGTAAACGTCAA
>JBEKRA010000232.1:0-4762 GCA_049519195.1 Verrucomicrobiota bacterium | reverse complement strand
GTGCTGGATCCGTCACCGCGCGGCGATTCGACGGTGGCGGAAACAAGACTCACAAGTCCGGTGATGACCGACGCGCGCTTTCAATTCGGCGCGCTCGGAGCGTGGCAAACCAACGGCGGGCCAATCGAGTTTGGTTTCACCTATCCCGGCACGTCGAGCATGTTTGCCTTCGGCACCAACACGCCGGCGAGAACGCGTTGGATCCGGCGCTATCATCCGATTCAGCCTGGCGTGGCGCACAGCTACGAAGTGAGTCTTCGTTTCGGACAAAACGAATCGTTCCGCGACGTCGAGAAGAATTCCTGGCGCTGGGCGTGGAACACGTTGAAGCCGGCCGTCACTTAATGCGCCGCGTGCTGATTAACCACCTTGAAGCCCAGGCTGCCACAATTGACGGACGAACCGCCATTCCCTTCGCGATTTACACGCTGGAAACGAACAAACCGCAATGGAACTGGACAATGGCGGAGATGGGGTTCGTCGCCAAAAACATCGAATGCGCAGATCAGTTGTTGCGCGAAGGCGACCGCGATCCCTCCGAGCGCGGACAAAAAATGCGCGCGACCGGACTGGCGATCATTTCCTCCATGATTCGCGCGCTGCCGACGGTGCCGCTGCAAAGCACCGGTTATGACCTTGCCACCGGAAAACCCTGGACTGGCGACCACCAGGAGTGGCTCGCGCCGTGGCTGCGCCAGGCCACCGAGGACATGCGCGTGCTCATGCGCGCCTATCGCCGCGAACGCGCGCTTGGCCGCCAGCACCCGGAATGGTTTGCCTGGGTGAAACAATACGTGGATTGGCTGGTTCAGCAGCAAAGAAAAGACGGTTCTTTTCCGCGCCGCTGGAAAGAAGGCAGCAACGAAGTTGCCGAACCGACGGGCACGACGAGTTATTGTCCCGTGCCGCTGCTCGTCATCATGAGCGAAGAAACCGGCGATCCGAAATATCGGCAGTCCGCCCTTCGCGCCGCGGAATACATTTGGACGAATTTTGGATCGCGCGGACTCTTCGTCGGCGGCGCCAGCGACAATCCGAACATCACCGACAAGGAGGCCGGCATGTTGAGCATGGAAGCGTTTTTGAGTCTTTACGATTCCACGAAGGACGCAAAATGGCTGGAGCGCGCCCAAGCCGCGGGCAACTACGCCGAGTCTTGGATTTGGATTTGGAACCTGCCGATGCCGCTCGACGCCGACGACGCGCAACTGCACTACAAAAAAGGCGTGCCGACCATCGGTGTTCAAGGCATTACCGCGCGCGGCCCCGGCGGCGCGGACGAGTATTTGGATTGGGCCGTGCCTTCCTATGCCAAGCTCTACAATCTCACAAAAGACCCGCATTACCTCGACGTGGCGCGTGTGTTGCTTCACGACACCAAATCCATGGTCGCGCTTCCGGGACGCCAATACGACATGAGAGGCATCGGTTGGCAGCAGGAGGGCTGGGGCATGGGTCCGGGCCGTGGCGGGCGTGGCGTCGGCGGCCACCGGTTCTGGCTGCCGTGGATTTCCGCGAACCACCTCTACGGAATAACCGGCCTGGAAGAATACGATCTATCTCTGTTTAAGATGCTTTCCGTGAAGCCCGCCGCACACGCAGCGCCAAGCGCCGAGCCGAAATGACCGGGCGCTCAATCACCGCAATGGACTGGATCGAAAACCATTACCCCGACTTGTGAACCACCCGAACCGTTGTATGCCAACCAAGTTCATTATCCACAGGTTGATCGCGTTTGTGGTCCTCGGCTGCTCGGCGGCACTTTGCGTGGCGGCAAATCCAGATCCAAGCGACATGGTGCTTTGGTATCGTCAACCGGCAACCAACTGGCTCCAAGCCGCGCCGTTGGGGAACGGCATGATCGGCGCGATGCTCTTTGGCGGCGTCCCGCAGGAACGGATCGCGCTCAACGAATCATCCTTCTGGTCGGGCCGGCCGCATGATTATGACGACACGAACGCGTTCCAGTATTTCCCGCAAATTCGCGATCTGGTTTTCGCGGATAAATTTCAGGACGCCGAGAAAATGACCAACGAGCACTTCTGGGGAATTCCCAAAGCGCAGGAAGCCTTCCAGCCGGTCGGCGACCTGCTGCTTTCCTTCGAGTCCACCAACTTTACCGACTACCATCGCGAGTTGGACTTGGAAACGGGAGTCGCCAAAGTGACTTATCGCTCGGGCGACGCGGTGATCACGCGCGAGGCGTTCGTCTCCTGGCCCGACCGCGTTCTGGTGGTGCGAATCAGCGCGGACAAGCCGGGTAGAATAAACCTTTCGGCGCAATTTCACGGGCCGTATTTGGAGACCAGTGTTGCCGATCGCGGCCGCCTCGTCATGGACGGAGCCTGGAAAGGCCCGTTTGCAGCCCAGGCCTCGGGCATGGCCGGGCTGATTGCGCGGACCGAAGGCAAAGGCCTTGGATACGAAGCGGCGCTGGCCGCCCAGCTCGAAGGCGGCCATTCCGAAGCCGCCGGCTCCACGCTCAACATCACCAACGCCGACGCCGTCACGCTCGTCGTCGCGGTGGCTACAAGTTTCGTGAATTATCACGACATCAGCGGCGACCCGGCGGCCCGGTGCAAGGAGGTTTTGAACTCCGTCGCTGATACAACTTTCGCGGCTCTTTACCGCAGGCACGTGGACGATTTCAGCAAATTGATGGGCCGGGTGCATTTGCAAATTGGCGACGTTTCACAAAACGAAAAGCCGACCGACGAGCGATTAAAGGCCGTTCGGAGTGGCGGCACGGATGTGAATTTGGAGGCGCTCGCGTTTCAATTCGGCCGTTACATTCTGGCTTCCAGCAGCCGCGTCGGCGGACAACCGGCCAATCTCCAAGGCATCTGGGACGAGGCCCTTCTTCCGCCGTGGGGCAGCAAATACACCCTCAACATCAACCTGGAGATGAACTACTGGCCCGCCGAAATCTGCAATTTGACGGAATGCACGCCGCCGCTGTTCGGCATGATCAATGATCTGTCCGAGACCGGGGCGAAGACAGCCAAGACCTACTACAACTGCGACGGCTGGACGGTGCATCACAACACCGATCTCTGGCGCGGCACGGCGCCGGTGGACGCCGCGAGATACGGCATGTGGCCCCTTGGCGGCGCATGGCTCTGCCTGCATCTGTGGGAACATTACGCGTTCAGTGGTGATAAAGATTTTCTTCGCGAGAACTATCCTGTCATGCGCGGCGCCGCCCAATTCTTGCTGGAACTGTTGGTCGAGGATCCCAAGCACCACTGGCTGGTCACGCCGTTTTCCATGTCCCCCGAACACACGTATCGCGACAAGGACGGAAACACCGCGTCCCTGTCGCCGGGGCCGACCATGGACATCGCCCAGATTCGCGAGCTGTTCGGGCACTGCATCGAAGCCAGTCAGATTCTGGGTATTGATGAAGATTTTCGAGCCAAGCTCGCCGCGACCCTGCCGAAGCTTCCGCCCTACCGGATCAACAGCCGCGGATACTTGCAGGAGTGGATCGAGGACTGGACGCCCGGCACCGAGAATCACAACATCTCTCCCAACTTCGCGCTCTTCCCCGGCGACACCATCACGTTGCGCGGCACGCCGGAACTGGCCGGCGCCATCAACAAGTGGATGGAAACGCGCCAGGCCCGCGGCGGCTGGACCGGAGCGTTCGACACCTGTGTCTGGGCGCGCTTGGAGCGCGGCGACAAAGTCGAGCAATGGCTCAACGTTCTCGTGGCCACTCCCACCAATTCCCTCGCCGACAATTTGCAAAATAGACGCTCCAATCAGTCCGACGCCAATTTCGGATTCACCGCCGCCATTGCCGAAGCGCTTTTGCAGAGCCACGCCGGAGAAATTTCCCTGTTGCCCGCCCTGCCCCCAAGCTGGTCCAGCGGCTCGGTCAAGGGACTGCGCGCCCGTGGCGGTTTTGAGGTGGATATGACTTGGCATGACGGGAAGCTGGTCGAAGCCGCCGTTCGCTCGCTCAATGGCGGTTCCGCAAAATTGCGTTACGGCCTGGTGACACGCGAGGTGAAATTGTCCAGGGGCGAAACGTATCATTGGAACGGACAATAGTCTCGTTAGGAGGTTCACCCCGGCCTGCCACAAAATGGCCACAAAATGGCTTGAACCCCATTCTAATAATCAGTATTCCAATTCCATGAAACCCCTTCTCGTGTCAGGAATTCTCCTGCTGGCATTGCCTGTCCTTGCGCTGGACGGCCAATTCGGAATTCACGACCCCGCCACCGTCACCCAATGCGATGGCAAATACTACACCTACGGCACCGGCGGCAACCCGCTGGTCTCTGACGACGGCTGGACCTGGCGTCGCGGCGTCACGCCCGCGCGCACCGGAGCGGCCCCCGATGTCATCCACATCGGCGACCGTTACTTCATGTATATTTCCGGCGTCACCATGATTTCGAGCAAGACCCTCGATCCGGATTCTCCCGACTACAAATGGGAAGACGGAGGGAACATCGCCGGATACGAAAGTCCGGACGACTTTATCAATCCCATTGATCCGGCAGCCTTCCTTGACCCCACGGACGGCCGGCTCTGGCTCACCTACGGCTCGTATGTCGGTTACATCCGGCTGGTTGAACTCGACCCCAAGACGGGCAAACGGCTCCATCCGGACGAGCGGCCCACGAATATTGGCATCAACCTGGAAGCCTCGTGCATGATTTACCACGACGGCTGGTATTACCTCTTTGGCACCCGCGGCTCCTGCTGTGCCGGTCCGGCCTCCGGTTACAACATCCGCGTGGGCCGCGCC
>JBEKRA010000231.1:0-4439 GCA_049519195.1 Verrucomicrobiota bacterium | reverse complement strand
GCTGTTTATCCGACGAACCTTCGGGAAACGGCGCGACAAATGAGACGCGATCCAAGGCTCTTTGCACCGAGTTGTCCACCGGCGCGTCGCCGGACCGTTCGATGATGTGGGAGGAAATCACCGTGCCGTCACTGGCGATGGTTACTTTGACCGTAATGTTTTCATCACCTGCAATGGTGTCCGGCAGCGTCCACGCCCGGTCGTAAATGCTTTTGACGACGGAGGCGTAATTTGCGTAAGCCACGGTGCTGTCGCCGGGCATGTCAATCGTAGTGCCAGGCTTCAGATTCTTTTGCAAATTCCGGATCGCGGTGTTGATTACCTGCGCCGTCTTTTGCGAATTGTCGGTCGTCGTGGAATTCTTCGGCGCGATGCGCGACACGAGCTGCGTGTTGACCTGGATTTTGTGCGGCTTGGATTCGGGCTTTGCCGGCACCGGTTTTGCCGGTTCAGGTTTCGGTTCCGGTGTGAAAATTTCTTTAAGCCGCTCGGTGAGCGTTGGCGGCGTCACGACTGCTTTTGGCGCGGGCGGTTGTGGCGCAGGCTGGACTACCGGCGCGGGCGGCGTGGCGCCGCGAACACCGCTGTTGAACGCGGCGTCAATCAGGTTGGCCGGAATCACGTCAAGCAACTGCGTGTCGTCCGGCTTGGCGCGGGACGAGAAAAAGGCCGAGCCGAAAACCAAAATCAGCAGCAGCAGCAGGTGGATTCCCGCCGTCGCGATGACGCATTTTTTTTGGAGCCGGTTCATTGGTTTGGCGTCGGGTCGGTGCGTAACGAAATCTTGATGCCGTTGCGCTGGCAGGTGTCCAGCAGCGAGGCGAGCAATTCGTAACGGCTGTCCTTGTCGGCGCGGATATAGACAATCAGATTCGGGTTCGAGCGGGATTCGCCCGCAAGCCGCGTGATCAACTGCGGCAGTTGCAACCGCTGCCGGTCCAGCACATAAACGCCGGTGTTGGAAATCTCGACGGTGGTGATGTCGGACTTGTTGATTTGCTTTTCCGACCGTCCGCCTTTGGGCAGCTTGAGATTGATGCTTTGCTCCAGCAGCGGCGTGGTGATGACGAAGATGATGAGCAGCACGAACGCGAGGTCCAGCAGCGGCGTGATGTTGATTTCACTCAACGTCACCAGATGACTGCGTTGTGAAAACCTTCGCATAATTCAGGATAAAAATGTAAATCCGCGAATTGCGCGAATTAACGCGAATTGTTTTTCAACGATTAATTCGCGGAAATTCGCGCAATTCGCGGACAAACTTTTTCCTTTTTTCGTATTCATTCGCGGTTTCATTCTTCCTCCGCCAAAAATTCCGTTTCCATCCGCGAAACGAGTTCCTGCGCAAAATTGTCGAGTTCCACCGTGAATGCGCGCAAATTGTGGACGAGCCAGTTGTAGGCGAACATCGAGGGGATGGCCACCAGCAGGCCGGCGACGGTGGTGCTCAACGCGGCGGAAACGCCCGGCGCCATCGCCGCCATCGTGGCCGCGCCCTGTTGCGCGATGCCGGCGAACGTGCTCATCACGCCCCATACCGTGCCGAGCAGGCCCATGAATGGCGCGCCGCTCGCCGCGATGGACAGCAGGATGAGGCCGGATTCCAGCTTCAGCGATTCCTGGGCGACGGTGTTTTCCAGCGCGCGTTTGACGTGCTCCATGTTTTTGAGACTGACATTTTGCTTGGCGCGTTCACCGGTCGGCCCGCGCAACCGCGCGTCCAGTTGCACGCAGCCGGTTTGATAAACCTCGTAAAGCGGGCAGCCTTCGACTTGCAGCTTGCGGTCGAAAATATCGAGCACCTTTTTTTGCGCGCGGAATTCCTCGTTGAAATAGCGGTTCAGCTTCCGCGCCCGGCGCATCTGGGTGGCTTTGTAAAACATCACCGACCAGACGACGATGGAAAAGCCGATGAGCAAGACGATGATCGCCTTGGCTTCAGGCGTCGCCTTTTCCCAAATATAAAGGGTGTCCGCTTGATTGGAAGCGGCCCCCACGACAATCAACGATAATGCATTCATGATGCCGACAATTCACCTGGTCGTGAGGAACCGATTTAGCGGCCAAGCGGCGGACCGTCGAGTCATTTTCCGCCGCCACCAATTCTTACCCCCTCCGCAAAAATTTCGCAATGTCTTTTTTTGCTGAAAAACGCGCTTTGTCTCCGGGCCAAAATCCAATACAAGAAGCCGGTGTCACGACCACGTTTCATCGCATTGCTGCTTGTGCTGGGCACGCTGGCGGTTTATCTGCCGGCGGCGCATCACGGCTTCACGCTTTACGACGACAACGATTACGTCAACGAAAATCCCGTTGTTGAAAATGGCCTGACTTGGGCCGGCATCAAATGGGCGTTCGCGTGGCACGCGTGCAACTGGCATCCGCTCACGTGGCTGTCGCACATGGCCGATTGCCAGCTCTTCGGCCCCGGCCCCGAAGCCGCCGGGATGCACCACGCCGTCAACGTGCTTTTCCACGCGGCCAATTCCATTTTGCTGCTGCTGCTCCTGTTGCGCTGGACGAATGCAATCTGGCCCGGCGCCTTTGCCGCCGCGCTGTTCGCCTGGCATCCGCTGCACGTCGAATCCGTCGCGTGGATCGCCGAACGCAAGGACGTGTTGAGCACGTTCTTTGCCCTGCTGACGCTGCTGGCTTACACGCGGTTTGTTCGGGAGTTCTCCGTCCACAGTCCACAGTCCAAGGTGTTTTACGCCGTGGCGCTGCTGATGTTTGCGCTGGGCTTGATGGCCAAACCGATGCTGGTGACGCTGCCCTTCGTGATGTTGCTGCTGGATTACTGGCCGCTGAACCGAATTCGGAGTTCGGAATTCGGAATTCGGAATTTCAAAAAGTTGCTTTTGGAAAAATGGCCGTTCTTCGCGCTGGCGGCGGCTTCGTGCGTAGTCACGTTCCTGGCCCAGCATCGCGGCGGGGCGGTCGCCTCTCTGGAAAATGTTCCTTTGCATCACCGCTTGGAAAACGTGCCGGTGGCTTACGCGGGTTATCTGCTCAAAATGATCTGGCCGGCGCATCTCGCCGTTTTTTATCCGATCCATTCCCTGTCCCGGCTGGAGGTTGGGATGGCGGCGGCGGCGTTGGCGGCGATTTCCTGGCTGGCCTGGCGGGTGCGCCGCCAGTGTCCGTATTGTCTCGTCGGCTGGCTTTGGTTTTTGGGAACGCTCGTGCCGGTGATTGGCCTCGTGCAGGTCGGCGGCGCGGCGATGGCCGACCGTTACACTTATTTTCCGGGCATCGGAATTTTTCTGGCGGCGGCGCTGGGAGTTCGTGACGGCGCGGAGCGGTTTCGGATTTCAAAATCAATCGTCGGGGTGACCGCCGGCCTGGCGCTGGCGATTTGTCTGGTGCTCACGCACCGTCAATTAAATTACTGGCAGAATGACATCGCGCTCTTCAGTCACGCCATCGCCGTCACGAAAGATAATGACAAGGCGCATCTCAATCTGGGGGTTGCATTCGAAAAAGCCGGACGGAAAACCGAGGCGCTGGCCGAGTATCGCGCGGCGCTGAAGCTGGAACCCGGCCGCGCCGATACGCACAACAACATCGCCAACCTGCTCGACGACGCGGGCCATCCGGACGAAGCGGCGGCCGAATTTCAGGAGGCGCTGCGCCTTGATCCCAAATACGTCGCGGCGCACAACAATTATGGCACGTTGCTCGTCGAACTCGGCCGGTTTGACGAAGCCATGAAACAATACGCCGCCTCCGCGCAATTGGATCCGGCGGACTGGCACCCGCCTTACTTGACGGGCAAGGCGCTGCTCAAACAGGGCCGCGATGCGGAGGCCATCCCCTGTTTTCGCCGGGCGGTGCAGATGGATCCGAACAATTTCCACGTGCTGACCTTTCTTGCACGGGTGCTGGCCTCGAACGAAAACCCGCAAGTTCGGGACGGCAACGCCGCGCTCGCGATGGCGGCGAAGGCGAACGACCTCACCGGCGGCGTCCAACCGGTCATGCTCGATGCGCTGGCGATGGCCTATGCCGAAATCGGGCAATTTACGAATGCCCAGCAGGCCGCGGCCTACGCCATCAAACTCGCCACCGCCTACAATATGACCAACGACGCGGCCCTCATACAGCAGCGATTGCAGCTTTACCAAAACAACCAGCCGTTCCGCCAGTCCTTCCTCTTCACCAACGCGCCGCCGGCAAATGAACCACGGAAAAATTGAACCCGAACGCCGAAGCCGAAACGGCGCTGGTTAGTGGGGCGGGCTTCCAGCCTGCCGTTTCCGGCAAACAATCTGGATAAAATCTTTCGCAGCTTCTTGGCGGCAACTGACAGGCAAGATGCCTGTCCCACTACCGTCGGCGAATGCCGGCTTCGGAATTCGGGTTGAATCACGCCGATGCCAGGGCGTGCAGCTTCCGCCGCAACCGCGGATTTTTCAAAACTTCCCCGGCGGAAAAATTTT
>JBEKRA010000230.1:0-5097 GCA_049519195.1 Verrucomicrobiota bacterium | reverse complement strand
CATTCTCTGCGGCAGAAGTATAAAATCACCAAGGTCCACTCCGCCATCCAACGCAAGCAATGCATCGCCGAACAAATGCGGAGGCTGAAACCTGGACTTTCGGCCAAGGCCGTGGCGGCGCAATTGGGGCTTTCGGAGGAAAGGGCGCGAATGTATGCAAAGCTGGCGGGTTATCAGTTCACCGGCGTGCCCGCCGCGAGACATTTCCATTGGCGGAAGCGGATAAAAAGCCTGCCCCCGCTGCTCACCGTCTCCGCCGTGGCGCGGGAGCTGGGAGTGACGCCGGGTTACGCCGCCATCTTGTGTTTCCGGCACAAATACAAAGTCACGATTCGCAACGGCTGGAAACCGGCGCGGGTGCCCATCCGGCGTTGGGTGCGCCGCCCGCATCATGAGCGCTGGCTCGCGTCACTGAAACCGGCGAAGCCTTGATTGCCGGGCAAGCCTTTTTCGCGGATGCCGCTGTTGGCGCCACCGGAAATCGGGAATTCACCGGCGGCGATTCTTGCGCCATTGCCGGACAATTGGCGCAATTGCATCCTGGCGACCGGTCCTTGCGGATGGTGTCTGACGTGAATGGCTGACGCGAATTTCACGAATTGAATTTTGTTCAAAGCGGCCTGGCTGGCGCGGCCTGGCTGGCAGGGAAAAATTAACAGGGCCAAACTTGAACGCCCTGCCCGTGTGTGCAATCTATTGGAATATGGATACAATAACCAAAGTCCTTGTCATGGAACACGCGGTTTTCCGCAAGGTGTTTGAACAAGCCGAACGGCTCCTGGCCCGCGCCAAATCCGCGTCGGAAGTGAAATTGCTGGCGTCCGTGGTGGAGGGTTTGTTGCAAAGCCACAGCAAAACCGAAACTGATCTGGCCTATGCGGCCTTGGATCACGTCCTCGCCGACCGGGGGGCGCTGGATCGCCTGCATCAGGATCATCACGAAATTGACAGCCAGTTTAAACGCCTCCACCGCGCGACTGATGCGGCGCAAGCGCGGCTCCAGTTCAAAAAGGCGCTATCGGCCACGCGCAAACATTTCCAGCACGAGGAAGAACGCGTGTTTCCACTTCTGGAGAAAACGCTTCAACCGGACACGCTGAAAGCGCTTGGCAGGCAGTGGGCGGAAAGTCATCCCGCTTGCGCCGCAGCCTGACGTTGCAGGCCGGCCCCGGCCTCCGGCGTCCCGCCGTGAAAGACATTTTTAACGCCAAGACGCCAAGACACCAGGGCGCAGAGGTTCGAGTTCGGAAAGAAATTCCTGGCGGCTTTGCACCTTTGCGCCTTTGCGTTAAAGTTTCCCCGCCGGCCCCGGCGTCTGCCGTTAAATGATTTACCCGGCTTGCCAGCGCCGCAAATTATCTCCAACGTGGTGGCGCGAATGATATGAATCAACCCGGGAAAATTATGAGCGCATGGTTCTGGTTTGCCATCGGCGCAGCCGTCCTCTACGGCCTGCATCAGGTCTTCACCAAATTGGCCTCCAACGGCATCAGCGACGGGCTGGGCGGTTTCGTGGTGGAGGGAACGGCGGCATTGACGATTCTGGTTTATCTGGCGTGGCTGAAATTCGGCGGGCAATGGAATCAAACCGCCTCGACTCCCGGTGTGTTCTATTCCGTGCTGACGGGGATTTGCGTGGGTGTGGGAACACTTTTCTTTTTCCTGTTGTTTCAAAAAGGCGGCCCGCTCTCCGCCGTGCCGATGATTCTGGCTGGCGGCGCGGCCATCATGGCTGTAGCGGGAATTTTCTTTTTCCGTGAACCGGCATCGTGGCCGCGATTGCTCGGCATTGCCATGGCCATAGGCGGCTTGCTTTTGATGAAGAAGTGAGGCGTAAAATCCGCCGGCATTTCCAGCCGCCGCTTCCGCCTCCGTCTGACTTCGGCGCGACGGGTCGCTTTGGCGTGAAGGTTTGACGCGAATTTCGCGAATTAAATTCAAAAGAATTGGCGTAATTAGCGTCAGAGCCCCGGCCACCGCGCGTCTGCCGTAACGGAGCGCGGGTGTCCTCACCCGCAGCACCTTCACCAGACACGACGGCGCGGGAATTTTTCCAGTCGCGCTCCGGCAGCACGTCCTTCACGAGGCCATCGCGCGGCCCGCAATCCAGCCCGTCGTCCACGCGGCCTGAAAATTAAAACCGCCGGTGATGCCGTCAACGTCGAGCAGTTCGCCGGCAAAATAAAGTCCTGGGCAAATCCGGCTTTCCATCGTCTTGAAATTCACCCCGCCCAAGCGCACGCCGCCGCAGGTGACGAATTCATCCTTGTTCAGGCTCTTGCCCGTCACTTGAAATTCCGTGCGGATGAGTTGCTGGACGAGCTTGTGCTGCGCCGCGCGCGACAGCGCCGCCCATCGGGTGTCGCGGGAAATCCCGGCGGCCAGCACGAGCCGCTCCCACAACCGCGACGGCAGCGGCGCTCGCCCTGTGGAGTATTGCGCGTGTCCCTTGATTTCACTCCACAGGGCGAGCGGCGTGTTGACAATCAATTTCGCCGGCTGCGAATCGCGCCGCGACTGGAGTTCCGCCGCGATTTTCTCCGCGTCGAGTTGCGGGAGCCAGTTGATGTGCAGCGGAAATTTGTAACCGCGCTCGTGCAATTCGCGCGCGCCCCACGCCGACAGCCGCAAAATCACCGGCCCGCTCAAGCCCCAGTGCGTCGCCAGCAATGCGCCGCGTTCGCGCAACGGCGCGCCCGGCACGGACGCCTCGACCGCCTCGACGGAAACTCCCGCCAGCCCGCGCAGCCACGGCGTCGCGATGTGAAACGTGAACAGCGACGGCACGGGCGGTTCGAGTTTGTGGCCGAGCGACACGGCAAGTTGTCCCGCCGCCGCCGCGCGGCAGCCGCCGGTGGCCAGCAGCAGGCAATCACAGGAAATCTTTTCGCCACCGGCGAGTGACAGTTCAAATGTGGGACAGGCTTCCAGCCTGTCTCGTTCCGACTGGACAGGCAGGATGCCTGTCCCACTGGCCGCCACCCGTTCGACGCCGCAATTCGCCCGCAACTTCACTCCCGCCGCTTTCGCGGCATTCATCAGGCAATCAACGATGGTTTGCGACGAATCGCTGGCCGGAAACATCCGGCCATCGTCCTCGGTTTTCAGTTTCACGTCGCGCGATTCAAACCACGCGACGGTGTCGCTTGCTTGGAAACGCTTGAACGGCGCGAGCAGCGCGCGTCCGCCGCGCGGATAGCGGGCGGTCAATTCGCGCGCGTCGAAGCACGCGTGTGTGACGTTGCACCGGCCACCGCCGGAGATTTTGACCTTGGAAAGAAACTGCGCGCTTTTTTCGAGGATGATCACTTCCGCGTCCGGCGCGGCTTCGGCGCAGGCGATGGCGGCAAAAAATCCCGCCGCGCCGCCGCCGGCAATCACGATTCGGCGCGCAGATGGATTTTTGTTCACGGGTTCTTCCTTCCGCCCTCCAGATGGAATTTGTGCAAGGCGCGATGCGCGACCGGGGCCAGGACGATTCCCGTCACGGTGATGAACATCAGGCCGCTGAACAGAGCGTAGCAGCCGGCGAAAATTTTCCCAGCGTCGGTTTGCAGAGTCGAAACCGGCCCCATGCCGGAAAGAATCATCGCCGCGTTTTCAAAGGCGTCCACCCAGCCCAAGTTTTCGATGAAATGATAGCCCGCCATGCCGATGCCCAGCGCGACCGCGACCAGCGCCTGGCTCAACAGAAAACAAATTGCCACGCGCCGGTAAAATGCCTGGCGCGGCAGCAATGGACTGGAGCGATGCTCGAACACGGCGTCAGGGTGCGCTTCCAGCGGGAATTTTCAAGTTTTCAAACGGCATCCGGCATTTCGCCAACGCGCAAAATGTTCGGTCGTCACGCACTGTATTATTTCGATTTGTGGCGGATGGGAAATAAAAACATTGACGTGTAATAACAGTTAAGTCTAAGTCAGTAGCAACTTATGGAAAGTTGGTGGTCACTGGGCGAGGGAATGGGATACCGTGGCGATAAGCTAGAAGCATATCGCATCACATGCCCTTTTTGCTTGGAATCTGGAAATTTCAAAGAAGCGTTTCACGCGGAGAAACGCAACCCAAGGACGGGAAAGAAACTGAACTTTGATACGTTGGAGTGTGGCAACTGTAAAGGCTACACCATGGTTTTATGGTCAGGGAGCTCTGACTTGTATGATTTTCGGGTGCTGCCGTGGCCCATGAAATTGGAGAGATTTCCTGAACATTGGCCTGAACAAATTGGCCGCTTCTGGTTACAGGCGAAACGAAATCTAAATGATCAGAATTGGGATGCTGCAAGCGTAATGGCAAGAAGCGCACTTCAAATAGCTCTACGGGACAAAGGTGCTAAAGGAGGTAATCTCAAGCAAGAAATCGAATTTCTTGCAAAGAATGGTGTTTTGCCACCAATTATGAAGGATTGGTCAGATCAAGTTCGAGAACTTGGAAATGATTCTGCTCATCCAGAACCAGGCCAACCCGCTACGGATTCACGAGACGCTGAAGACATCGTCCGCTTTTTGGATTTCTTGTTGGAGTATTTATACACTCTGCCGCACGGAATTGAACAATACCGGAAAAGAGACGCAAAGAAGACCAAGCGTTGACATCTTACCCCAAATTCACCGGGTCAATGTCCACCGCCAGCGTCACGTCCTCTGGCAGCGCAAGTTTCTCAATGATTTTTGCCAGCGCCTGGCTCAATTTGCTCATCGCGCGCGTCCGCAGCATGATTTGGTAGCGGTAAAAAGTTTCCGCGCGCAGCAGCGGCGCCGGCGCAGGGCCGGCAATGATTAAGTCACGGAAGTCCACAGTCTTCAGTCCACAGCCGGATTTTGCATCGGCTCCACCAGCTGTCGACTGTGGGCTGTGGACTGCGGACTCAAGCACTTTTCGTAAATGTTCGGCGGAAAATTTCACCTTTTCCTCGTTGCGGCCCTTGAGCGTGAGCAGCGCGACGCGGCTGAACGGCGGGTATTTCAACTGCTCGCGGAATTCCATTTCCTGCTCGTAAAAACCGGCGAAGTCGTGACGGCGCGCGTATTGGATGGCCGGATGAAACGGCGCGAACGCCTGCACGAAAACCTCGCCCTCCACGTCACCGCGCCCGGC
>JBEKRA010000229.1:0-4490 GCA_049519195.1 Verrucomicrobiota bacterium | reverse complement strand
TGCCCGGAATCCGGTAACGCACATACACCGTCGCGATCGGGCCGCTGCCGTCCGGCTTCGTCTCGACGGTGTAAAGCGCGTTGCCAGCCTCCTGCGCGGCGATTTCGGCGGCGAGCACCGAGTTGTCGCGGAATTGTTCCTTGGTGAGTTGATGTTTCGCATAGCCGATCTGCCGCCAGGAAACCACGCGCTGCGGATTGAATTCCACCTGCACCTTCACGTCCTGCGCGGCCACCTGCAACGCGCCCGCCAGCTTCGCGGCAAAGTCCGTCCCCGCCTCCTCCGGCGCGTTGATGAAGGCGTAGCGCCCGTCGCCATTGCCCGAAAGTTCCGCGAGCAAATTGTCGTTGTAATCGTCCCAGCCGATTCCGAAGCAATCGAGCGCGATGCCCTGCTTGCGCTGCGCCTCGACCTTTTGTTTCAACGCGCCGGGATCAACGTTGCCGAGGTTGGCCGCGCCGTCGGTGAGCAGCACCACGCGGTTGATGCCGCCGGCGAGGTAATGACGCCGCGCGGTTTCGTAGGCGAGCCGCATCGCTTCTTCGAGATTCGTGCCGCCTTCCGGCGTGATGCCGCCGACCTGTTCCAGCGTTTCACCGGCCTTGTCGCCGGGCACGCCGTCCGCCCAGAGCCGCGCCGTGCGCGCGAACGTGACGATGCTCACCGTGTCCTGCGGCTGCAATTGCGCGGCCAGCACGCGCAACGCTTCGCGGATGATTTCCACGCGGTCGGCGCGCTCCATCGAACCGGAATTGTCGAGCAACAAAACCAGATTCAGCGGACGTCCCGCCGCGCGTCCCGCCGCCGCCGTCTTGACGGAGAACCGCAGCAGGTCGCGGTTCTGCGCGAACGGATAACGCGCGCGCTCCGACGCGAACGCTATGGGTTGTGGAGCAGGCATCTTGCCTGTTTGGGCGGACAGGCTGGAAGCGCTGTCCCACTTCGCTTCCGGGTCGCGATAATCAAACGCGTTGATGAATTCCTCGCTGCGGATGGACGCCGCGTCTGGCATCCGGCCTTTTTCCAAACTCGCCGCCGCAAGCTTGAACGACACGTCGCTGACGTTCATCGAAAATGTGGAGAACGCATTTTCGCGCGTCAGAAATTCCGGCTGGGGAATGGGCGCGTTGGTGGCGGCGGGCCGCCGGGGCGGGACGTCGAGGGAATCAATTATCTGCGACAGATGCTTAAGGTTCTCCCGTGTGTCGGTAACTACAATTGAATTACCCGCCTCATTCGCAACAACCGTAGCCTGTGGCGAGACAAATGAAGCCAGATTTGCAACCAATTGCCGCGCGTCAGCAGATCGAATCGGGACAATCTGGGTGATCATCTCGGATGGATTGGCCGGCTGCTTGGGCAACGTGCTGGTGACTTTCTCAAGGGCTGCTTGGTCGACGCGAAACGCCCTCACTGATAGATTATTGCCGTTCGCGTTTGCTGAATCTGAGGGCGAGACCATGTTTGCCAATGCGGCGTCATTTTCCAAAAACTGAGCTCGCATTTGCGTTTGTGGCGGTGCGCCGATTTTTGCAGATTGGATGCCATTTTCGATGGTATCTAAATCTTGCTTGGAGCCTTTCACAAACAGGAGTCCCAACTTGTCATTGTAGGCCATGGATTTGCCGGGCGAATTTTTCAAATCCACGCCGAGCGAACTGACGAAAGCCTGTGCTGATTCACTGTTTGGTGATACCGTTGGATTCATGTAAATCAAACCACCAACGCCATTGCCGCCGTTCACCACGACGGCATTCGTTGCCTGCAGGAGAAAACGAGCGCCGTTCGCATCGTCGCGCGTCACGCCGGTGTAAAATTTGTTATCGTTCAATGCAACGGCATCCGAGGGCTGAAGTTCAGCGGCTTTAAGGCGCTGCGGTTGGCGGTCCAACCCGAACCCCAAAGCACTCTTGTCGCCGACCTCTTGTTTGGCCTCACTTTGATTTGCCGCAAGTTCACCGGCCAAGGAATTGTTTGCGTGCAGAACGGGTGTGCTGCCCCCAGTTGTCAGCGTGCCATTATTGGCCACGACGCCGGCGACATGGGATGAGGTATTGCCTTCACTCAACCCCATTGTGCCGTTGCCGGATTCAGGCTTGCGCGCATAGGCTTCCCCAATGTTTCTTGGCGATGCAAGGTTGTCGGCAATATCCGTGCTTGGCGGGGTGGACGCGCTGGCGGGAGGAGGAGGAGACACAACCGGCGCAGCAGGCGTCCAGGTGCCGACGAGATTATTGCCGCCATTTGGCCGGGCGGGAGCAGTTGCCTGGGCAGGTGTTCCAGCGATGCTTGTGGAAAACGCGTATCCCGTCGCCGGACGGTCACCCAAAGCCAGTTCATTTTCCGTGCTCGTTTCGCCCGCCTGGTTTCGATAAAAGGTTTCCCGGCCGGCTCTTTCTGCCTGCGCGACACGCCGGTTCTGCCGGGCGGCCACGTCAATGCTGGCGGCGGCCAAATCCTCATCACGAAACCTTGCTTCGGGCGCGACCGCTGCCGGCGGAATACCGTCGCTGGGAACCGGGCCGAGCGGAGCTCCAACCTGCCAGCGATTGCCTCCAATATTTTCTGTTCCTGAACGACCCACAGCGACAGTGTTCCAAGCAAGTGTCGTGTCGCTGCTGGGAGTTGCCGGCGCGGCGATGGGTTCCGCCACACCGAAACTATCCACTCGGCCTGCGGGAGCATTTTCTACCAAACGCTGTGCGGAAGGCTTGTCGATTTGCGAAATAACTCCTCTGATCTGATCTTGCGTTTCCGCGTCGGCAACAACGACAAGATCGTGCGTGACTGGATCAACAGTAATATTTGCGCTGCCGGCCGTGCCGTTGAGATTGTATTGGCTGCTGCCGCCACCGCCATCACCAGAACCACCGCCACCGCCAAACAGGGTCGCAAATGGGTTGCCAGCGCTGCCACCGCTGCCACGTCCACCACCGCCACTTCCGCCGCCGCCACCTCGTCCGCTACCACCGCCACCGAACCCGCCACTGCCGCCACCAACTCCACTTACGCCGCCAATTCCGCTGCTGGTGATGGTCGTGCCCATCGCGATCACGCCGTTAATCTGGCGTTGCTGGAGCACGCTGTTTTGCGACGAACTGGCGCCGTTACGCGCAACGGTGTTGTTTCCGAACATACTCTGCAACGTCTGCGCCACCTGTTGCGGATCGCCGTTTTGCAGTTGGACAACAGCAATGCTCTGGTCGCGTGCCTGGACCGCGCTGTTTTGCAACGAACTGGCACCACGGCCGCCCATTGCGCCGCCAAAAGTAACCGTAACCGGGCCGCCAACATTACCACCACCATTGTTGCCCCCGCTGCGCGCCAATTCGTTGACGACTCCCGCATTTTCGTTTTTGGCTTGTTGGCGATCAAAGAGGTCGCCAGCGTCAACCGCTCCGCCCAGCGAAAGCGCGACGTTTGGTGTCGCCTGGGCTTGCTGCGTTGCCGGCAGGGCTGAATTTGCGTAACCAACGATTTGCGCCGAATAGACTGTGCCTTTTTCTGATTCAATTGAAGTCGGCTCGCTTTTGGGCAAAATAATTTCTGTCGGCGTCGGGGGTGGCGTGGACATCGTTGTCATTGTCGAAAAGGCGGGTGCTGGTCGAGAAGGCGTCGTGGTGGCAACTGGCGGTGAACCGACCGGGGAAACTGGTGTGACCGATTCCAGTTGTTTTTGGCGTTCTTCCTCGCTCAAAACCGTCACGGTTCCCTCTGACGATAATTGAACCACCTGACCAGCTGCGCCGCCGGAAGGCAGCCTGATGGCCAGAGCGCCAATCTGTTTCGCCTTCTTGGCATCAACGTCCGCCGTAACCGGCTCGGACACCTTGCCGAGGACGTAGGTTTCACCCATGACAGGCTTGGGGAATTCTTTGAGGTAGGGTTTCAGATCATCCGGCGTCGGCACATCCGTTGCGGATTTATTGTTCTCCAAGGCCCACTCGTTTTTTGCGCCGTCCAGCTGCCGGAGATTGTTGATCGTTGCGTTGGCTTGCGAAGTGGACCGCGACTTTACAAAGTTGGGAATCGAGATCACCGCAAGCACGCCGACAACGGCCACCAGCGCCAGCGCGGTGACCAGCGGGCGGACTTCAATCCGCTTAAGCCAGAACAATTCCCCGGAAGCCTGGCGCGGGCGCGGCGTCTTGAAATACGCGAGCAGCTTCTGGCGGCGTTCGTCGGACAGGTTGCGCGGAACGGCTTTCTCCGCGGAGGCTTCCTCCGGATGCCCGACGACTTCGCGCACCAATCCAACGGTGAGAAGCAGGCGGCCGTGCAATTTCTGCAATTCGGCGTCCTGCGAGATCGTCCAGCGCAGCAATTCGGCCTCCTCGGCGGGCAGTTCGCCGAGCAGCAGCGCGGTGATGCGCGCCTCGATTTGTTCGCGTGATGGCTGGTTGGGATTCATGATGCGTGGCGGGGCAACATCGAACATTCAACATTCAACGCCCAACATTCAACGGAACGCACGCGCGGCGACCCCTTGG
>JBEKRA010000228.1:0-4525 GCA_049519195.1 Verrucomicrobiota bacterium | reverse complement strand
TGACCGGCGCCAAGGCCAGCAACCTGCCGCTGTTGCTGCCGTGGGCGATTGCAATTTTCCCGCTCCTCCCGCTGCTGCGCCGGAAATTGTTCGCGACCGCGCTGGTGGTTTTGCTGGCGGCGGCGGTTTCGTTTCTGCCGACGGCGATTTTGAACGCGCATTATCTCGGCGACTGGTCGGGCTTGTCCATCGAGCGCACCGGGATGGCCATGAAAAATCCAGTCGTCGGCGTCTGGGGCAACGCGCTGCTGCTGTTGCTGGACAATTTTACGCCGCCGCTGTTTCCGTTCGCGGGCTGGTGGAACGGGCACGCGCTGGCGGCGCTGCCGCATTTCATCTCCGCGCCGATGATTGCGAATTTCGAGCCGGGCTTTTTGTGGCTGGGCGAACTGCCGACGGAAGACTGGGCGGGAATAGGATTTGGCTTGAGCGTGCTGCTGGCGGTGGCGGTCATCGGGTCGTTTTGTATTCGCCGTCTGAAACATTCAACATTCAACATTCAACATTCAACATCCAACATTGAACGGCCGGGCGGCCGGCGCTTCATTGAATGTTCGGCGTTGAATGTTGAATGTTGGATGTTTCCCCTTCTTCGCCTGGCACCGTGGATTGCGCTGCTGGCCTACACCATGAAATCCGGCATGGTCACGCCCGACCGACTCATTGCGCCATATTATCCGTTGCTGTTGCCGCTGCTGCTCGTCGGCGCGGCTCAATCGCAAATCGTCCGACGCCGCTGGTGGCGTGTCTTGACAGGCGGCGTGTTAATTCTGGCGTTTGTCGTTTTGATTTTGACACCGGACCGGCCGTTGTGGCCGGCTCAAACCATTTTGTCCGGGCTGGCCGCGCGGCATCCGGATCAGCATTTGATTTCCCGCGCGCGCGACGTTTATTCAGTCTATGCGAAACGCTCCGATCCGCTGGCCAATGTCCGCGACCTGCTGCCGCCGGACGCGCAGGCGATCGGTTTCATCGGCGCGGAGGATGACTGCGACATTTCGCTGTGGCTGCCGCTCGGTTCGCGGCGGGTGGAACATTTTCGGTTGAGCGACGCGCCGGAGCGGTTTCGGCGGGAGCGGATTGAATACGCCGTGGTGGGCGGATTGAACCTCCAATTGCGCGGCACGACGCTCGACGCCTGGCTGCAAAAAACCGGCGCGGAACTTGTCGCCAGCACCAACGCGACGCAGAAGGTTTCCGAAGGGCCGCAGCAGTGGTATGTGGTCCGGTTCAGGTGAGGGAAAATGCAGTTTAACCGCGGGTGACGCGGATTGCGCGGAGTTTTAACGCAAAGCCGCAAAGCCGCAAAGAATTGGTTTTCTTTGCGCCATAAAATCTTTGCGCCTTTGCGTTAAACAATCCGCCGGCATTGAGCCAGCCGATATCCGGCGAAGTTTTATCAATTAACACCGCCGCCTCAAACGGGGTTAATCTGCGGACAGAAAAACAACTCAACCATGAAAGCTGCCGCCGCAGAAAAGTTTTACACAGCCAGCCGGGTCACGAAGTCCGGGCGGCAAACGGATTCAGGCTTTGGCTTCCCGCTTCAGGAACATATAGCACTCCGCCATCAGCACGAAAAAGACCGCGTCGGCCACGCCGAACAGCGCGCCGAAGGCGACGTGCGGCAGGCCGCCCGCCGCCCAGTAGTAAAATGCAGTCGCCGAGTAGGCCAGTTTGTAAAGCGTGCCGATGAGGATCAAATCCGCGTTCCGCAGCAGGTCGCCGCGCGCGATCAGGGCGTAGGCGATGCCAATCACCAGGACGAACGCGCCGAGCAATGTGAGGTAGCCGCCAAACGCCGGCAACTTGTCGCTGATGCCCAGCGCCGCAAAGGTGCGCGCGGGGAAAAAGGTGAATGCAAGGCCGAGGACCAGGTCGTAAAAGGCGGCGACGGTGAAAAGGCCCCGGTAAAATTTTTCTTTGGCGGGTTTCATGAAATAAGTTTAGACTAAACCAGCATCGGAAAGCAAATGAAATCTAATCCGAATCTCATCCTCGCCTGGCTCTGGATTCTGCTCGGCTTCACCTCCGGAATGGCGCTCGGAATGTTCTTCCATGGCGAAAACTGGCTGGGCGGCTACGGCAGTTTCAAGCGCCGGATGTATCGGCTCGGCCACATTTCCTTCTTCGGCCTCGGCGCGGTGAACCTGCTGTTCTGCCTGACGGTGCAAAACTTTTCATTGTCCGGTCCGCTGGTTCATTTCGCATCTCTGGCCTTCATCGTCGGCGCGATTGCGATGCCGGTATGCTGCATGGCGATGGCGCATTTTCCAAAGGCGCGCATGATCTTCGTCGTGCCGGTGGTGAGCCTGATTGCCGGCGGCATTTTGATTTTATGGGAGGTCATCAAATTATGAACACAAAAAAACGCATCGGCTTCATCGCCATGAGCGGCGTGCGCGCCCACAACCCGGAACTCACGCGGCTTGGCCTCACGCTGCCCGGCTTCGTGGACCGCAACAAAATCATCGCCTCGCTGCCGAGCCTCGGCCTGCTCACGCTTGCGGGGCTGACGCCGGACCGGTTTGAAATCGCCTACCACGAAATCGCCGACCTAAAAACCTTGCCGGAGCTGCCGGTGGATTTCGACCTCGTCGCCATCAGCACCTTCACCGCGCAATTTTACGAGGCGTGCGACGTCGCGGATTTTTACCGGGCCAAAAATATTCCCGTCGTCATGGGCGGCATCACCGTTTCGTCGCTGCGCGAACAGGCGAAGGAGCATTGCGACAGTGTCGTCATCGGCGAAGGCGAATTACTCTGGCCGGAACTTCTCGCCGATTTTGAGCGAGGCGACCTGAAACCATTTTATACCGCCAAACGTGAATTTGACCTGGCCGACGCGCCGATGCCTCGGTTCGATTTGCTCGCGCCGCAGAAATACAATCGCCTCACCGTCCAAACGAGCCGCGGCTGCCCGCACCGCTGCGAGTTTTGCGCGAGTTCAATCCTGCTGACACCGCGCTACAAGGTGAAGCCGGTGGAAAAAGTCATCGCCGAAATCCGCGCGATCAAAAAAATCTGGCCCAAGCCGTTCATCGAGTTCGCCGACGACAACAGCTTCGTCCACCGCGATCATTACAAAAAACTGCTGCGCGAATTGGCGAAGGAAAAGTTGCGCTGGTTCACCGAGGCCGACATCGGCGTTGCCAAGGACGAAGAATTGCTCGGCCTCATGCGCGATTCCGGCTGCCAGCAAGTGCTCATCGGCCTGGAAAGCCCGCGCCACGCGAGCCTGGATGGCATCGAGTTGAAATCGAACTGGAAGTGGCGCCAGCAGGAATTTTACAAGGAAGCCATCGCCAAAATCCAATCCTACGGCATCACGGTGAACGGCTGTTTCGTCCTCGGCCTCGACGGCGACACGCCCGACGTATTCGACGAGGTGCTGACCTTCGTGAGGGACTCCGGACTTTACGAAGTGCAGGTGACGTTCATGACCGCGTTTCCCGGCACGCCGCTTTATGAGCGGCTGAAACGCGAGGGTCGCGTTCTCCGCGACCGCGCGTGGGAGCTTTGCACGCTGTTCGACATCAATTTCCAGCCGAAGAACATGAGCGTTGAGCAACTGCAAGGCGGTTTTCTGAAACTGGTGAAACAACTTTACTCCGCCGAGGAAACGCACGAACGCCGCGCGAAGTTCAAGCGGATGTTGAAAACGTCGCCACACTTTGGCCAGCGCGCGACGCGGCAGGAGCAGACGCTGGCGGCTTGAGAATCTTGTTTAACACGATGGCCATTAGGTTCACAACATCACCAGGCACGGAGACATATGAAACTCATCAACCTCGCCTTTGCATTCGTCATCGGTTCGCTTTGCCTGACACTCGGCATCTGGGTTTGGATTTTCACCCGGCCACAAGGCACGTTTCACGACCAAGGTGGACTGGCCATAACGTTTCTATATTTTCCATGCGCTTTTTTCGGTTGGGCGTTTGCGGCGCTCCTGGCCGCTTGGCTCCTGGCCGAGGCGAAGCGCAAGGCGACCGAATTCGAACGACCCAGAATAACCCGCGCACGGTGGCTTCTGCTCTTGCTCATCTTCATCGGATTTTTGCTGGCGGTCGGAACGCTGGCGACTGCGTGACGATTGAAATCCAACGATAGGAAATTTATGAAATACGCCGACATCCAAAAACTCCACGAGGCCGGTCTTATCACCGGCGAACAATGCGACAAAATCATTGCCCATTTCAACCTGAAGGAGGACGGCAACAAATTTCTCGCCATTGTCTCCATCATCGGCGCGGTGCTCATCACGGCGGGAATCATCCTGCTCATTTCCGCGCACTGGAACGAAATCCCGCGCGGCGTGAAAATCGCCGCCGGCATCGCGCTCATGCTCGGCGCGCACGCGGGCGGCTGGTGGCTGCGCGGTAGTGGCACAGGCATCTTGCCTGTGCGTTTCAGCGCCGATGGTTCGCCCGTGCCACAGAAACTCACAGGCAAGATGCCTGTGCCACTGTCAGGCAAATATCGCAAGACCGGCGAGGCGCTGCATCTCATCGGCTCCGGGCTGTTC
>JBEKRA010000227.1:0-5418 GCA_049519195.1 Verrucomicrobiota bacterium | reverse complement strand
GTTCCTTTTTTGGGAACCATTCGGCGACGGCCTTGTTTGCGGCCGGGAAATTGCCCGCCTCGGAAAGGCCAAGGGCGGCCCGCCAGAATCCAAAACTCCAGGTGTGATGGCCGAACGCGTGACCAATGGCCGCGAAACTCCAGCCAATGAGCGAGTAGGCGTAACCTGGTTTCGTGCCCACCTTGTCAATGATCTTGCCGGCCAATAGCAGGCCTGCGGCATAAGCCAACTGGAAGCAGATCACCACATGCGAATAGTTCAACTCCGAGGACTTGTCGTCGCCGAAAACGCCCGTTGCCGTTAGCACGGGCTTGAGCAGTCCGAGGACGTTTCGATCCAGATAATTGATGGTGGTGGCGGCAAAGATCAACGCACAAATTGTCCAGCGATGGCGGCCGATTTGTTCATTCACGGAAGAGTAGCTCATAAATGCAGAAGGTGGCGACGCGAGGTTGGGGGGGGGGTTACAGGGCAGGGAAGCCTTGGTCCGCCGGGTTGGCGCGGCTGGATATTGGGCCTGCGCACCTGAACTGTCCGGATAACATGATTGGCTTGATTACCGCGAGAATTTGGCGATCCATGTAATTGCAGTTTGTCGCAAAAAACAGCAGACCGCAGATGACCCAGCGATAGTTGCTCGCCGCCGGTGTGGTTTGACTTTCGGAATTCATGGAATGGCGGAGCAGTAACCAAAAACAAGCCCCGGTTCAAGCGTTGAAATCCAACTTTACAAACGGGGCGCTTTCTGCAACAGTGACATTATGAATTTGAAAAAATTTCTGCCGGTTCTGCCGGTTCTGTTATTGGCGGGTTGCGCCTCGACGTTCACGCGGTTGACGCCGCTGGAGCAGCCGCGGAACCCGAACAATCAATATCCCGTCGAAGTGCAGTTCAATTCGCCGCAGCAGTCGCTGCGCTGGGACAGCATCAAGCCGTATGTGCTGGTCAACGGCGAGTTGTATCCGCTGCGCCCCGAACAGATGGTGCAAAATCGCTGGGAGGGTTTCGTGCCCGTGCCGGCGGGCGCCAACACGGTGGCCTACCGCTTCAAGTTCGACTACCTCTACAACAATTTTGGCACGCAGCCCAAGCCCAACAGCGCCTGGTCGCCGCAGTATCAATTGAAAATTGTTGACCAGTAAGCCTGGTCAGCGGCGGGGCCGGAGCAGAATGGCTTTTTTGTCCGTGCCGTCCACTTCAACGCTGTGCGTTTCCACGTCGGGGTCGTCGCGCAAGGCGTGATGCACGATGCGGCGGTCAAAGGCGTTGAGCGGCTCCAGTTCCACAGCGTCGCCCCAGCGGCGGACCTTGTCGGCGGCATCCTTCGCCCGTTTCACGAGCGCTTCACGCGCCTGCGCGCGGTAGCCGCCCACGTCCACCATCGCCTTCGGCATGCGGGCGTCCTGCTGAAACAGCAGCCGGTTGGTGATGTATTGCAGGTCGGCCAGCGTCTGGCCCTGGCGGCCTATCAGCCTGCCGGCGTCCTCGGTTTTCACGTCGAGCAAAAAACAGTCGTCCAGTTTGTGTTCCTCGACGGTGGCGGCGAAGCCGAGCGACGTGAGGATTTGTTCAAGGATTTCTTTGGGTTGAGCTGGCATAAACAAGTTGAGAGTTGATGGTTGAGTATCGCCAATTGCGCCGCTTATTTTTTCTTTTTTGACGCCGGCGTCAACGCCGGATTTGCCGCCGGAGCGGCTGGGTCTTTCAGATTTTTCGTCAGTTTGGTCTGCAAGACGCCCAGCAGGGTGCTCACCGTCATGTAAAGCGCCAGGCCGGACGAGTAATTGTAAAGGAACAGGATGAATATCGCCGGCAGATAGCGCATGAGCTTCGCCTGCGTCTGATCCATGCCCGGCGACGGCGGCTGCAGGTGCGACTGCCACAACATCGCCCCGCCCATCAGCAGCGGCAGCAGGTTGAACGGAAAGTTGACTCCCGGAATCATGAACAGCGTGTCCGGCTTGGACAGATCCGCGGCCCACAGGAAATGCGCGCCGCGCAGTTCAATCGCGCTGCGCAGCATCGTGTAAAAACCGATGAACACCGGCATTTGAATGGCCATCGGCAGGCAGCCGCCCATCGGGTTCACCTTGTGCTTCTTCCAAAGCTCCATCTGTTTCTGGGTGAATTTTTGCGGTTCGTCCTTGTATTTTTCCTTGAGCGCCTTTATTTCCGGCGCCAGCGCCTGCATCCGCTTCATCGAGCGCGTGCTTGCCGCCATCAACGGCCAGAAAATGCCGCGCAACAGGACGGTGATCAAAACAATCACCCAGCCGTAACCGACCCGGGTCACGTCGTGCAGCCAGTTCATCACCAGCAGCAGCGGCTTTGCGCAAAATCCGAAAAACCCGCCAAAGCCCATCACGTCGTCCGCGCGATTTTGAAATTCCGCGCCGATGTCCGCCAGCCTCCAGTATTCCTTCGGCCCGGCGTAGAAGACAATCTGCCGCTCAAGGTTGGAATTCGCCGACAGCGTCTGCGCCGGATACACCAGCGCCGTCTGGACGCCCTGCGGCAGCGGCGCGCCCGGCGCCTGCTCCACGTTTGAAAACGCCGGCAGCGTCACCGGCAGCGCGACGACTTGCCCCGCCGGCTGCTTCGGCATGGCCAGCAGCGCGAAAAACTGGTTTCCCGCCGACGCCCAGACGGCATTGTTTGAGCCCTCGCGATATTCGGTTTTGGGAATCCGGGGAAAGAAAATAAAAGAGGTCGTGCTGGGGTTGAAATAAGAGAGCCTGACCGGCACGCTCTTCTTGCCGTCGAACCACATCGCGCCTCCGTAGATGGAAAAATAGTTGTCGTCCACGTCCATCGGCGTCGCCGTGCCCACGATCCATTCCTGCGCCGGCAGCGCGAGCGGCTTGTCCGACGTGTTTTTCAAACTCACGCTGGCGTTGACGAGATAATTCGAGCTTAAATGAAATTCCTTTGCAAGCCACAGGCCGTCCGGCAGCAGTTTTTCGGCGCGCACGCCGTCGCCGGTTCTCGACAGGGTGAAATTGCCGTCGCCGACCAGATTCGTGTCGCCCAGCACCGCCAGCACCGGCGCCGCCGCGCCCGTGTTCAACGAGGCCACCGCGTCGCTGGCCGTTTTGGTTTTTGTCCAGCGCGCGGAAATCGTTTCGGGATAATCCAGCAGTTCCACCAGCTTCAACCCGCCGCCGCGCGACGTGAACGTGTAGCGCGCGTGCCGGTTCGTGAGCACGAGGGTCTTTTCCGGCGCGTTCGTGTCGAAAATTGGTGTCGGCGCAGTTCGCCCGTTTAGCTGATTGGCTGCGGTCTCAAGCTGACTGGACATTTCATTCAAATTGGTCACCGTGACGTGAACGACATGTGAGGGCGCATTGGTCGCAGCGAATTGCGCTTGCTGCTGCGTGATTTTGCTCTGCTCAAAAAACCAAAACACGAGCAACGCCGCGCAAATCGAAACAACAAAGATTCCTGTCCTGTCCATGAAAATTAGATTTTACGGGCGTTGGCCCAAACAATTCCTTCTTCGACCTTCTCACTTCCTGCTTCCGCCTTCGGCACGGGGTCATGGCCGCAGCCGCCCCACGGATGACACTTGCAAATCCGCCGGGCCGCCAGCGCCCCGCCCGCCAGCGCGCCATGCGCATGAATCGCCTCAATCGCGTATTGCGAGCACGTCGGCGTGAAGCGGCAGCCGCTCGTCGGTCCGAATAAAAATGTCAGCGTGGGGGAAATCGTGAGTTGGTAGGCGCGGATGGCAAAAATGAAAATGGCCGGAGGAACATTCAACGCCCAATATTCAACGTTCAACGTCCAACGACGGCACGAGCGCATCGCCATTGAGCGTTGAATGTTGAATGTTGAATGTTGAACGTTTTTCATTTCAGCAGATTTGCCCGGTTCAGCGCCGCCAGAAAATCCTTTTCCACCCCGGCCAGGGTTTTCCCGGCGATGGAATTGCGCGCGACCAGGACCAGTTCGACCGGCTGCGCGAATTCATGCTGGTGCCGCCGGAAACTTTCGCGGAGCAGCCGCCGCGCGCGGCTCCGTTGAACCGCGCCGCCGATTTTCTTGCTCGTGACCACGCCAAGCCTGGGCGCGTCGCCACTCGGCAGCCTGTTCCAGTTGGCGATAAGGCAGCCCTGCGCGAGCCGTTCGCCCTGCTGCCGGATGCGCGCGAAATCGCGGCTTTGCGCGAGCCGCGAGGCGCGGCCCAGTCGCAGGCGTTTCGGCGGTTCGGCGCGCATGGCCGGATTAAACGGGCGTCAGGCGCTTGCGGCCCTCGCGGCGGCGGTTGCGCAGCGTGGCCTTGCCGCTCTTGCTCGAATTGCGGGCGAGAAACCCGTGCTGCCGTTTGCGGCGCATTTTCTTTGGTTGATACTGGCGTTTCATAAATTGACTTCCTTCCGGGACAAAACCGGAGCACGCGAGGATAACCATGAATCGGGTCGTGTCAAGGCGCGGTTGAAGACAACTCAACCATAAACCGGCATTAACCACAACTCCGACACTATCCAATCCGGTTCGCCGTTTCTTCGTAATCCTTGTCCGTCTGCGCCCTGGCCTTCGCGTTCTCCCTCTCCGATGGGGAGAGGGCCGGGGTGAGGTGAACCAATTTTCCTCCTCCCCGCCGCCGCCACAAGGATTCCTTTCCGGCCAAACCCAAAGGCGCGCCCGTGGGAAATCGGCCTTCGCCCGCGCGCCACCGGAGAACCTTTTTCAGCCCGTGCTTGGGATGCGCGGGAATCCGCGCGCCGCGTGCCAGAATCGGACGATTTCCACGCTCCGGTCGCTGTTGTTGACCCGATAAATGATGCGGTAGGAGCGGAAAACGATTTCGCGCAGTTCCGGCCGTCGGAATTCTGGCACGGCGCGCCCCCGGTCCGGAAAAGTGTGAAGCGAGAACGCCGTGTCCAGCAACTGGTTGCCCAACCGTCCGGCGGCGGCGGGATTGTGGGGCGCAATGTAGGCGACGAGGCGCTCCAAATCACTCAACGCTTCGTCGGAGAGGAATACTTTGAAATCCATTGCGGGATGCGTTTGCGGGCTTCTTCCAGCGGGATGCGCCCGCCGCGATCCAGCGATGCCAGCCCTTCCTCGACCGCCTGCCGGAATTCCAATTCGTAGATGGCGTCAACCAGCGTGGCGTCGGGCGGCAGTTTTTCCGCCACTTCCAAGAGAGTTTCTTTGGCGCTCATGGTTTTAATTTCGTTTCAACGGGAACAATTTCAATCCAACTCCTCCGGATTGCAACCCATTTTCCGAACGCCGGCAAGGGTTGGACCTGCTTTCCGCCGTGCAAGTATTCCTTCCCGGCCAAACCCAAAGGCGCGTGGTGGGAAATCGGCCTTCGCCCGTGCGCCCGGGGATTGATTACTTCTTTCCGTATTTGGCGGGCTTGTCGTGAAGCGCCATTTCCGATTTCCGCGGGCTTGCTGCAAACCGGTA
>JBEKRA010000226.1:0-4561 GCA_049519195.1 Verrucomicrobiota bacterium | reverse complement strand
AACGCCACGCCGCGCAGCCTCATCGTGCTGGATGAAATCGGGCGCGGCACCAGCACATTCGACGGCTTGAGTCTGGCGTGGAGCATCGTCGAGCATTTGCACAATCAAGTCGGCGCGAAAACCTTGTTCGCCACGCATTACCACGAACTGACGGAACTTTCGGCGCGGCTGCCGCGATTGAAGAATTTCAACGTCGCCGTGCGCGAGTGGCACGACCAGATTGTTTTTCTCCGCAAAATTGTCGAGGGTGGCACGGACAAAAGTTACGGCATCCAAGTTGCGCGGCTCGCCGGCGTTCCGAAGGAAGTTCTGGAACGCGCCAAACAAATCCTCGGAAACTTGGAAGAATCCGAGCTGACGCCGGAAGGCAACGTGCGCCAGCCGCGCCGCCAGCAGGACCGGGACAAATTGAAAAACCTCGCCCCGCCGCCGCAGATGGATTTGTTTTCGTAGGACAGGCGTCGCGCCTGTCTCACTCTTTTCCAAAAAAGCAAAACGCCTCAAGGCGGCGATTTTTAGATGGAGACAGGCGTGACGCCTGTCCTACACTCAACAAATGAACGACCAATTTCCGCGTTTCATAATTCCCGGTCGCGTCGAAATCGCCGCCGGCAGCGGCGGTTTGCCGAAAATTAACATCACAACACAAGTTAGCACGGCGGAAATTTATCTGCACGGCGCGCACGTCACGCGCTTTCAGAAAAACGGCGGGCCGCCGCTGCTGTTCATGAGCGCCAAAAGCCGGTTTGCGTCGGGCAAGCCAATTCGCGGCGGCGTGCCGATATGCTTTCCGTGGTTCGGCAACCGCGACGGTGAGCCGTCGCACGGGTTTGCGCGCATCACGGATTGGGAGCTGGCGAAAACATTTGCCGCCGCTGATGGCGCGATGACGTTGCATTTTCGCCTGCCGGAAATTCCCGGACGCCCCGCCTGGAAAAATTTGCGGACGGAATTTGTCGTGACTGTTTCCGACAAGCTGACGATGGAATTGATCGCCACGAACAATTCTTCAGCGGCGATGGAAATTGAAAACTGCCTGCACACCTATTTTCATGTCGGCGATATCAACCAAGTTTCCCTCACCGGCCTGGCGGGCGCGCCGTTTGATGATTTCGCCGCCGGTGCCGCCGGCGCACGGCGCGAGGGGGATCCGGCGCCATTGCGCATCACGCGGGAGACGAACCGTGTTTATCCCGACCACACCGTCGCGGTGGAAATCCGCGATGAAAATCTGAAGCGGACGATTCGCGTGGAGAAATTCAATTCCAACTCCACCATCGTCTGGAATCCGTGGACGACGCAGAAATTGCCGGACGATTTCGACCCGGCGGAACATAAACAAATGGTTTGCGTGGAATCCGGCAACGTGAAGCAGAACAAAATCTCGCTCGCGCCGGGAGAGACAGCGGTGTTGAAAGCAGTCTTGCAGAGCCGGAGCCATTGACATATATTTAGGTCAATATATGAAAACCATATCAGTCAATGTATCCGAGCCGGTGTATGAAGATTTCATCGAACATGCCCGGCGCACGGACCGCACGGCGGCGGAGCTGATCCGCGAAGCGATGGATTTGTTACGCAACGAGCGCATCCGCCCACGCACCAGCCTGGCCGCGCTAAAGCCGCTGGACCTGGGCAAAACCCTGCGCCCGCTTGCCAGCCGCGATGATTTGCTGGGAGAAATGTTGAAATGACGCACGGACTCGACACGTCGTTTTTGGTTGCGGTGGAAGTTGTTTCGCATGACGAACACGCGGCGAGCCGGTCGCGTTTTCAAAAATTGCTGAAAGCCGGCGACACATTTTCACTGGCGCCGCAGATTCTGGCGGAGTTCATCCACGTTGTCACCGATCCCAAAAGATTTTCCGACCCGCTCACGCTGGCACAAGCCGTTGAGCGCGCCGAAATCTGGTGGAACGCCGCCGAAATCATCCAGGTTTTCCCGACGGCGGAAAGCACGCTGCTGTTTCTCGGCTGGCTGGAAAAACACAAGTTGGGCCGCAAGCGGCTGCTCGACACAATGCTTGCGTCCACGCTGCAAGCAGGCGGCATCACCTCAATTCTCACGCTGAACCGCGGAGACTTCGCCGTGTTCGGCAGTTTCACATTTCCCAAGTGATTTCGCTTTCTGAAATTCAGCCCAGCGGCATTGATTTGGTTTCCCAGGTTGAAGAAATCTTTTCGCCGACGGGCATTTTGTCGCGGGCGAAAAACTTCGAGTTCCGCCCGCAGCAGCAGGAAATGGCCGTGGCCGTGGCGCGCGCGCTGCAAAACCGCGAACACCTCGCCGTCGAGGCCGGCACCGGCGTCGGCAAATCGCTCGCCTATTTGATTCCGGCGATTTTGTTCGCCGTCGCGCAAAAAAAGAAGGCCATCGTTTCAACGCACACCATCAATTTGCAGGAGCAGCTTGTCGAAAAAGATTTGCCGATGCTCGCCGATGTGCTGGGCGCGCTTCCCGTGCCAGTGAAATTCAGTTTTTCGATGCTCAAGGGCCGCGCGAATTATCTCTGCACCCGCCGGCTGCAAAAGGCGATGCAGCAAAGCGGCAACCTGTTCACCTCTTCCGAGGCCGATGAATTGCAGCGCATCTACGAGTGGTCAAAGGAAACCAAGGACGGCAGCCTGTCGGACTTCGACATCGAGCCGGATCCGAAAGTCTGGGCGCAGGTTTGTTCCGAGCGCGGATTGTGCTCGCCGAAAGTCTGCGGCTACCCGTCCGATTTCGCCAAGAACCATGGCGTCTGCTATTTCCAGCGTGCGCGGAACAAATTTCTTTCGTCGGACGTGCTGGTGTTGAACCACACGCTGTTTTTCACGCTGCTCGGCGGCATTGACGAGGAGCAGGAGGGCGGAATTCTTTTCAAGAACGACTTCGTGATTTTCGACGAGGCGCATCAAATGGAGCGCGTCGCGTCGCGGCACATCGGCTTGAGTGTGTCGAGCGGGCAGATGCATTGGGCGTTGAATCGCCTGTGGAATCCGCGCACGGAAAAGGGCCTGCTCGCCACACTGCGAAAAGGGAATGCCGTGAAACTTGTCGCGGACATTTTGGACGAGTCGGACAAGTTTTTTGAAAACGTCGAGGCCGCGTGCGAGGAAATCCAAAACGAGGCGAAGAAAAGTTCGTTCGGCGAAAGCGGCTCGCGAGGACACTCGCCCCACCAAAAAAATCGCGCGTGGACCGAGCTTCGCATCCGCCGCGCCGAACTGGTGAAGGACAACGTCACGCTGCCGATTCAACGTTTGCGCGAGGCCGTCAGCGAGCTGATCAAATTGAGCGAGGACAAGGACATCGGGCAGGAACTCGTCGAATGCAACCGCCGGCTGGCCGAATTGCGCGATGAGGTGAAAGTTTTTCTTGAGCAAAGCGCCGCCGATCATGTTTATTGGGTCGAACGCGGCGGCAAGGCGCGCAAAAATCTCGCGCTCAACGCCGCGCCGGTGGACGTCGCCGAATTTTTGCGCCGCCGGCTCTTCGAGGGCGACACGAGCATCATCATGACGAGCGCGACTTTGGCCACCGTAGGACAGGCGTCGCGCCTGTCTCTGACTAAAAAAGAAAAAATGGAGACAGCCGCGACGGCTGTCCTACGACCAAGGAAACCTCCGACCAGTCCCGTGCCAATCCTCCCTTTTGTGCCGTTTGATGCCTGTGCATCAGTGGGGAAAACCGCGCGTCATCTGCCGCATTGGCATCAGGACGGTTGCACTTATTTCGTTACGTTCCGGCTGGCAGATTCAATTCCGAAGGGAAAGCTGATTCAGTGGCAGATTGAATTGCGGGAATGGTTGCGGCAGCATCCGGAACCGCGAACTCCGGATCAAGAGAAAGAATACGCCGAACTGTTTGCGGAACGGTTTCATTGCTGGCTGGACGACTGCATGGGCGAATGCTGGCTGCGGCAGCCAAAGATTTCGGCCATTGTCGAAGAAGCTCTGCGTTTCTTTGACAACCAGCGCTATTGGCTCGGTCATTTCGTGGTAATGCCCAACCACGTTCATGTTTTGGTGCGGCCGCTGGGCGAACATACACTTTCTCAAATCCTCCATTCCTGGAAATCTTTCACCGCGAAGCAAATCAACGCCGTGCTGGGACGCGAAGGCAAAGTCTGGCAGGATGAATCGTTTGACAACGCCGTGCGTAATGAGGCGGCGCTGGAAAAATTCTCCGCTTACGTTCAAGAAAACCCTGACAAAGCGAAATTGCGCGAAGGGGAATTTCGACTTGGTTATGGGGGCAGTGTTGGTAGTTCAACCGTAGGACAGGCTTCCAGCCTGTCTCCATTAAAAAAAGAAGCGGGGAACAAGTTAGAGACAGGCGCGACGCCTGTCCTACGCCGGCGTGACGCGCTCGCCTACTTTGTAAAACGCATCGGCGCGGAATCCGCCACGCAGCTCCAGGTCGGCACGCCGTTCGATTACGGGCGGCAGATGAAATTGTTCGTCGCCAAAAAAATGCCCGACCCGCGCGAGGCCGGTTACGCCGACGCGCTCGAACACTGGATCGGGCATTTCGTCGAGCAGACCCACGGCAAGGCGTTCGTGCTGTTCACCAATT
>JBEKRA010000225.1:0-4565 GCA_049519195.1 Verrucomicrobiota bacterium | reverse complement strand
CGGCGTGCTTGCGTGGACCAACGCGCATCTGTTGGTGAACGGCATTGGTGGAAACTTTTTTGCGCGGGCCGGCGACGGCCGGTTTTTCTACGCGCCGGACCAGGCGCTCATCGGCGAGGGCCGCAGCGTGACGATGGATTACGCCGGCAACATCATCATTTGCGAAAGCGATTACGGCTTCATCCGGCGCATCCGCTTCCTGCGCCTGCAACCCTGAATTCCGCCTCGTTTAAGGCATGAGGCGTCGTTGCAGCCCTTGTGCGAACGGCATTATTTCAGCTTCTTAATACCAGCTTAATGTTCAGAATAATAATTTTGCCTTGTGAAATGTTTCAAAAAATGTGTGACGCGCGTGGTTCGTCGTGGTATGTTCACAATGTGGTTATCATACGCGGTTTTTATTTCGGCTTCGATGGATGCGGTGCGTGGTGCAACGGCCTGTCTCGCGGACATGAACGGCAAGACGCCTCACGCTGTCCCGACCATGACCAACCGGACCATTGCCCTGTCGGCCAGCAACCCCGCCGGGTTTTTCCGGCTTCAGATGAATCCCTGAAACATTGAATTAAAATGAACTCCGGTTCCCATTCCGCTGCGTTTTGGCCGCGCGCGATTGTTACAATCAGGTGACAGACTATGCCGCTGGACCAACGCCGCCAACCACCGCCCGTCCCACGGATGCAAACCACTTGTTGCATTCGTTTGCTGGCGATCCTTCAGCTATCAATCGCCGTCGTGCTGGCAAAGGATGTTCTCGCCACAGTTCAAAGCCCCGCCAACCTGATTCAATCCTACGGCATTCTCGAAACCATCGCTGGCAACGGCGCCGGACGCGTTGACGGCGTGAGTTATTGGCAGAATTCCTTTGAAGGAGGCGCGGCGACGAACGCCGCGCTGTCGCGTCCGCATTACGCGATGGCCGACCGCGCGGGCAATGTTTACATCGTTGACAAGGACAGCCATTCTGTCCTCCGCGTGGATACGAACGGGTTGATTCACACCTGTGCCGGAACGCACACCGGCGGCTTCAACGGTGAAGGGCCAACCAATGCCACCAGTCTGCAACTCAACTTTCCCAACAGCCTCTGGGTGCGCGACGACGGCACGGTCTATGTGCTCGACACGGACAATGGCCGCGTGCGGCGTGTGGCGACGAATGGGGTGATGACGACACTATTCCTGGCCACGTCCGACGGCTCGAAATTATCCGGCGGCCGGACGCTCTGGGTCAAGGACGACGAATCGCTGGCGTATTTTGGCGCGAAGACAAAAATCCGTCGCTGGACGCCTGCGGGCGGATTAAGCACTTTGGCCAGGGGCTTTTCCGATCTGGGCACGTTTTATGTCGAGGCTGGCGGCGACATCATCGTGTGCGACCGCGGCGCGAATTACGTCTATCGCGTCCATCCCGACGGCTCACGCAGCATCATCGCGGGCAACGGCGCGGCGGTCGGCGGCGGCGATGGTTCTGCCGCGTTGTCCACCGGTCTCCACGGCGTGCGCGGCGTCTGGCCCATGCCCGCAGGCGGTTACCTGTTGCTGACTCACGATGGCTGCCAGCTCTGGCATATGGACGGCGCGAACACCATGCACCTGCTGCTGAACGGCGCAAGTGGCATTACGCACAGCGGCGACGGCTTGTATTTCTACGATCCGTCGCAATTGAAAATCAGCGAAGGCCGCAGCGTCTCGATGGATTACGCCGGTAACATCATCATTTGCGAGAGCGACTACGGCTATGTCCGGCGCATCCGGTTTCAAAGAGTGACAGTCGGGAATTAAATTTTGCCTTATGTCACAAGACCATCACTTGCAGCAGCAGCGTTTCGAGCTGAAGTATCTTGTGCCCGAAGTCATCACGGGCGCGATGCGGGATTTTATCAAGTGCTATCTGGAATTGGACGATTATGGCGTCGGGAAGCCGAATCAGGCGTATACCGTTCACAGCCTCTATCTTGACACGGACGATCTGAAAACCCATCACGCCACGCTGAATGGCGACAAAAACCGTTTCAAGCTCCGGCTGCGTTATTACAACGACCAGCCGGACGCCCCGGTGTTTTTTGAAATCAAGCGGCGCGAGAATGATTGCATTCTGAAGCGCCGCTGCCCGGTCCGGCGCGACGCGGTGCCGTTGCTGCTCGCCGGCCATCTGCCCGATCCGGAGCAGATTCTATCCGACGAGCCGCGGCATTATGGCGCCCTGCAACGGTTCAATCGTTTGATGCTCCAGCTCAACGCCCAGCCCAAGGCGCACATCTCCTACCTGCGCGAAGCATGGGTAAGCCCGGAGAATAATTCCATCCGCGTCACGTTCGACCGCAACATCCGCATCGAGCCTTTTTTCAAGTTTGAAGCCGTTGTGCCCATGACGCGCCCCATCCACGTTTATTCCGAAGACGTGGTGCTGGAGGTAAAGTTCACCAACCGGTTTCCCAACTGGTTCAAGGAAATGGTGCGTTGCTTCAACCTCATGCGGCTTTCCGCCGCCAAGTATTCGATGGGCATCACCATGCTGGGGGAGCACCGGTTTTACGAAGGCGCGCGGATCCGCCAGTGGGCCGGTTTCCAGGCGGCCGAGACCGCCCACGATGAATTTTTCCCGATGAACACGCCTGTTCTGGCGCCTCAAACTATATGACCGACTGGTTTCTCAACGGCGATTACGGCACGGTTCCGACCAATTACATGGCGCTGATCATCGGCGTGCTGCTGGCGTTTGTCTGCGGCCACATGCTCGCGTGGACGTATATGTTCACGCACACCGGGCTTTCCTATTCGCGCTCATATGTCAACACGCTCGTGCTCATGCCGGTCCTCGTCACGCTTGTGATGATGATTCTGGCGAACAACCTGGTGCTGGCTTTCGGGTTGATGGCTATTTTCGCGATGGTGCGCTTCCGCAGCACGCTCCGCGACACGCTGGACATGGCGTATGTGCTGGCGGCCATCGTCATCGGCCTGGCCTGCGGCACACAGAAATTCGCCTCGGCCATCATCGGCTGCCTAGCCACGGTGGGAATCATGGTCTATCTGCGCACCACCAGCTTTGGCACCCGTCACCGCTACGACATCATCCTGAACGTCCAATGGGTGCGCCCCGCGTCGGAACTCACCGAACTGCTCCGCGTGCTCCAGCGCCACAGCCGCGCCATCCAATGCGCCAGCCAGCGGTCCAACGACAGTTTTGCGGGCATGGACATTTCCTACCGGCTGCTACTGCGCGATCCCGATCGCAGCCATGAAATGGTCGAAGAAGTGCGTGCTTTCAAAGGCGTCGCCCGCGTCACAAGCCTGCAAGCCGAGGATGAATCCGAACTATGAAGGACAACGATCCAGCCCCCATTCCAATTCCCGCCACCCAACACTGGCACAACATGCGCCTGCGCGTGGCGCCCGCCGTGGTTTTCGTTGCCACCATCGCGGTCATCGCATTTTTATGGGACAGCCACGTTGCCGCGCCGACTTTGGTTGGTCAGGTGGAAGCCCAACTGGCCGCCGTAAGCAGTCCCAAGCCGGGCTTGCTCGCGGGGTTGACCGTCACCCGTTTTCAAGCCGTCAAAGCTGGCGACATCATCGGCCACGTCATCGTGGCTGATCCGAAAATGGTCGAGTCCACACTCGCCGTCATTCGGGCCGAACTCGCCATGTTACAGGCCAATATGGGCCCCATCACCATGCAGCAACGTAACGCCGTGGATTACGCCCAACTGCGGCTGCAATGGATGCGGGAGCGCGCGGATCTCGCCAGCGCCAAAGTCAATATGCAACTGGCCGAGGTGGAATGGCACCGCTCGGACGAATTGTTCAAGAACAATCTCGTATCCCAAAGTGAATGGGACATTGCCAAAGCCGCTTATGGCGCGCTGCAAGAACAGGTGGCGGAATTGACCAAGCTGGTCGCCGATGGGGAAAAGAGTTTTGCCAGTATGCAGCCCGCTGGCACGGCGGACATCTCGCAGATTTCCAATGAACCCATGCGGGCCGCCGTGGCAGTGGCGGAAGCCAAATTGCGGCTCGCCGAGGCCGAGTTGGCTCCGATCGCACTTACCGCGCCGATTAATGGGGTGGTCACCATGATTTATTTTTCTTCAGGCACGACCGTGACAGCCGGCCAGCCGATCATTTCCATTGCCGCTGCCCAGCCGGAACGGATTGTCGGCTACCTGCGTCCGCCGATGGACGTTGAACCGGCCGCCGGCGACCGCGTGGAAATCCGCACCCGTGGCCGGCATCGTGTGACAGCTTCCGCGCAAGTCCTTGGGGTTGGCGCGCAACTGGAGACCATTCCCGCCGTCTTCAGCGGACTGGCCAAACTGGACATTGCCCAGCAGGGCCTGCCCGTGAACATCAGCCTGCCCGGACATCTCAACATCCATCCCGGCGAACTTGTGGACATCACGCTCCTGCCAAAACACGGTCAGTGAGTCGTTCCGCTTCCGCTGTGTGCGGCTGGAGCCGTGAACAGAACATGAGAAAAACGGCGGACATCTCGTCCGCCTCCCGGCCCCGGCAACATTTAATCCTGAATTCCGAAGCCGGTCTGCGGGCAGATGCGACGCCCC
>JBEKRA010000224.1:0-4568 GCA_049519195.1 Verrucomicrobiota bacterium | reverse complement strand
CTCGACAATCAGGAACGCACACTCACGAGCGAAAGGATTTTGATTGCCTATGAGGATAAAGGAATCGCAATCGCTGGCGTCATGGGCGGCGCGAACACGGAAATCAACGAAAAGACCGTGGACGTGCTCATCGAGAGCGCCTATTTCGCGCCGGTGAACATCCGGCGCACCAGCAAGCAGCTCGGCCTGCGCAGCGAGTCCAGTTACCGCTTCGAGCGCGGCGCGGACGTGGGCATTTGCGACTGGGCCAGCCAGCGCGCGGCGCAATTGATTTTGGAAACGGCCGGCGGCCAGTTGGCTGGTGGTGTCGTGGATGTTTATCCGAAACCGATTGAGCCGAAGCAAATCACCCTGCATTTCTCAAAGTCGAAAGATTTATTGGGCGTCGGCATTTCCCATTCGGACCAGGTTTCGTTCCTCACCAAACTGGGGCTGGCCGTAACCGAGCAATCGCCCGGTGTCTGCACTTTCAAGATTCCATCGTGGCGCGTGGATTTGAAGCGCGAGGTGGATTTGATCGAGGAAGTTGAACGACTTTACGGCGTGGACAAAATCCCCAGCACGCCGCCGCGCGGCGCGATTGGCGCGAACGTGTTTGATTCCGTTTATGACCAGATTGCGGAGGCGCGCCGAATCCTCGCTGGGCTTGGCTTGAACGAAGCACAGGGACAGACGCTGATTGCGAAGTCAGAAGTCAGAAGTCAGAAGTCAGAAGAAATCGTTGCGCTGGCGAATCCGTTGAGCAGCGACATGGATGTGTTGCGGCCGAGTCTGCTGCCCGGCTTGATCCACTCGCTGCGGCACAATATCAGCCGCAAGAATTATGACGTGGCGCTGTTTGAGATCGGCCGCGTGTTCGCTCGGAGCGCGGACGGCTCGTCCGCGAGTTCCGGTGGTGGGGAAACACGCGGGCAAGCTGCCCGCGCTCCGAAGGAAAACCGCAACATCGGCATCGCCATCACCGGCCAGCGCGCGCTGGATTTCTGGAGCGGCGCCGAACGCGACGCGAAGTTCTGTGCATTTGATTTGAAAGGCATAATCGAGGAGTTTCTTGAACATTTCGGCGTTCGCGGCGTCACATTCACGCGGCGCTCCGAAAGCGCGGCAATGTTTCTGGAATCTGCGACGATGGCGCTCGGCGGCAAATTGCCGCTTGGGGAAATGGGCCAGCTTTCGCCGGTGCTCGCGAAGAAATATGATTTGCGCGACGTGGTGTTTCTGGCGGAGTTAAACCTTGATCAACTGCTCGCACGGCGCAATCCGGCCAAGTCGTTCAAGCCGCTGCCGCAATTTCCGTCCATCCGCCGCGACGTGGCGATGCTGGTGCCGGAGGCCACCACGCACGAGGCGGTGTTGCAAACGGTCAGGAAAACCAAGCCTGCAAATCTCGAAACGGTGGAGTTGTTCGACGTGTTCCGCGGCAAGAATGTCCCGGAAGGTCAAAAGAGCCTTGCTTACACCTTCACCTACCGATCGCCGGAAAAGACTTTGACCGATGCCGAGGTGAATGCTGCGCATTTGAAAATCGTGGAGGCGTTCAAGCAACAGTTGCAGGCGACGGTGCGCGAATGAATGTAGGACAGGAATCCTGCCTTTCTCCATCATTTGAATTCTGAGACAGGTGCGACGCCTGTGCTATGCCGCTACGAACGGTGGCATCGGGCAATTGAGGCCGTGGTTGAATCATGGTTGAAACTTGTTTCGGCGAGTGCTATAAGTGGCTTAAGCACCTGATGGAAATCTAACAAGTTTCAATTATGAAAAAAATAAGTTCCCACCGATTGGTTGCAACCGTGACGTTGTGCGTGGCGTGTGTGCTTGCCTGGGCTGGAAGCAATGGCCCGGCGCGAGCTGAAGATTATCAGGGAGCGGAAGCCGTGCTGAAGCAGGCAGCCGAAAGCAGCGATCATGCGAAATCCAGGCACGAAGAAAATTCACCCGCGTCACAACTGCGCGCGGATTTGAAGGCCTTCAAACAGCAGTCCGCCACCCTCGCGCCCGCCGATGCCGCCAAGCAATGGCTTGTCTTGGTGGATCGGTTCGAGCAATTGACTGAAACCCCGGCCAATCCTTTCCAGCAGGCTGGCGCGGACCTGCCTCTCGAACCGCAGGAGTTGTTGGACGCGTTGCCGCCGCCATCCGCCTGGGCGGAACTGGCCAAAGCCATCGAGTCACGTCCGCTGGGTGAAGGCTCGCAGGCTTTGCGTGAACACGGCTTGCGATTGCTGGCGCATACCCTGACGGGTGATGCGGCAAAACGCCAGAATGATCTCGCCGCGCTGGAAGCCCTTGCCGCCAAGGCCAAATCCAATCAGGCGTATTTTTTCCATTCCTTGTTTGAGAATCTGGACCGTTCCATCATTACTCTCCAGGACAACCCCGACGCGGTGCTGCAGGTTTTGGAAAGCAAATTGTCGCAGCAATCGCAGCGCGAATATCAATCTAGTCTGCAGATTCCGGACTTGGTCGCGCTGGTCGGAGCGGAAAAGGCGGAGGCGTTCCTCCGGCGCGCGCTGGTCAAATCCAAGGGCCAGTTGGAAATCGGATCGGGAACCGCCACCGACAAACTCGCGCAAAAGCTCGCGTTGGAATTGGTCGGTGAATTAAAAACACCGCAATGGTCGCTGGTCAATTCGCTGGATGCGGTGGATTTGTATGGGGCATTGGAAAAGCGTTTTGCCGCGCCGGAAACAAATGAGGTTCCGGTTGCCATGCCGGGGCTGACGCCGCTGCCATTGCCGACCGGAATGTCCGGCGATTATGAGAAGCGGACTGCGAGTATTTACTATCTGCTTGGTTTGATCGCTCATGGGCGCACCTCGGATGCCGTGCAGGTCGCCAAACAATTTGAAAAGGAAAACAACGCCTATTTCCCCGAAGAAGTCATCCGGGAGATGGAGCGCGGCGGTTTTATCAGCCAGCTCAACGGTTTCTTCCACGACCTGTTGCTGCAAGATCCCGAATTGCCTTTCTGGGAAGAATACGTGCAGCTCGCCGCACATGCGGACCAGACGGCGGAAATGGTCAAGCTGGTTCAGGCAACGATTGCCAAACCGGATTTGAGCAAAGGCCAGCGGTTGCAATTGCGGCAATTATTGTATCAGGCGCTGCTCGCCAACGACGATGTCGAGACCGGCGTGGCTGAACTACGGGGGTTGATCCAGACTAATGGGCAGCCCGCCACGTCGCGGATGAACTACCAGCGCGAGGACCGCGGCCAGCTTGCGCTGAAGCTGGCGCAAATCGGACATCTCCTGAACCGTCCGGAATGGCAGGAAGCTGGCATTGCCGCCGCCAAGGAGGCGGTTAGTTCACCGGATCCGCAGGACTATTCGGCTTGGGGAAATGCAACCGCCATATCGCTGGCAAAATATCTGGAAGACATTAATCGGGGACCGGAGGCCGAATCCGTTTTGGCCGTGGCATTGTCCAACTCGGTGGCGCAGCAGAAAGGCCGGCAATCTTATTCTTATGATTATTCCGGGCAGCCTGGTTCTTCCAGCCGAATTTTGGCGGCGCTGGCCCAACTTTATCACCGGGCGGGAAAAGACGCCGAAGTGCTGCAATTGTTTGATCAGGCTCCGTTTTGGGAAGTGAAAGATTTGGCCGGATTGAACTCCAGTCAAATTGATCTTGAAGATCTGATCCCCAGTTTTTCCCACAAACATACGCCAGTTCCGGTCGGTTATTATCTGGCTTCGGCGCAGGTCAAAACCGGACATCCGGCGGAGGCGCGCAAGCTCTTGGACGCCTTGTTCGTGCAATCTCCGGGATGCGACCGGCTTTATGAACTGCTGCTCTCGTTGGATGACGAGCAAGCGCTCACCAACTTGGACGCTCTATTCGCGCGCGACCAGTTTGAGGAACGTCCGCTGATATGGAAAGCGCACTGGCTGCGCCTGCATCAGCGTTTGGACGAAGCGGAACAAGCCGCCCGCAAAGCCATCTCGATTGACCCGACCGATGGAGAGGAAGGCCCCGGCGACCGGTTGCGTGCCTACGCCGAACTCGCGGAAATTCGCGCGGCGCGGGGCGACACCAACGAAGCGGCGACTTTGCGCGGGGCCGTCGCAGCGGTGCATCAGGCTGAACAGGCCGACGAACTAAATACCGCCGGACTGCTGAAACGGGCCTTGGCGATGTATCAGGATTCGCTGACCAAATTTGCAGACGCCTACTGCATCCACGCGCGGATGGCCGTCCTGCTCTCTGATCTGGGGCAGCATCAATTGGCCGAGGAACATTACCGCCGCGCTTACGAATTGATGCCCGACCAGTTTGGCCGGGTGGAAAGTTACTGTTTTGGCTGCCAGCGGGCATTTGACGGTGAACGGGCGCAGGGCATCGCCGAAAAAGTTTTCACGCGGCTGGCTCAAGAGACGCCGAACAAACCGCAGGTGCATTACATGCTGGGCTATCTGCGGGACGAGCAGGAGCGTTATCAGGAGGCGCTGGCCAGCTACCGCAGAGCCGTAAAATTGGATCCGGATTATCTCAACGCCTGGGCGAAAATCGAATCGCTCAACGAGCATGTTTTTCAACCTGCTGCCGAGCGCGACGCCGTGGTC
>JBEKRA010000223.1:0-4817 GCA_049519195.1 Verrucomicrobiota bacterium | reverse complement strand
TCAACATCGCCGACAATTCCCACGGCGTGGCCATGTCGTCGGTGGCCGCCTCCGCCGCCGCGATCAGGCTCGGCGCCGAACCGGTGCTGCAAATGGTCACCCGCGACCGGAACCGCATCGCCCTCCAATCCGACCTGCTGGGCGCCGCCAGCTTGGGAATCAAGAATGTGCTCTGCCTGTCAGGCTATCATCAGACGCTGATCGGCTGTCCCGAATCGGCCAACGTTTTCGACATTGATTCCACCCAGTTCATCCAGATGGCCACCGGAATGTCCGAACAGGGCGTGCTGGCCGACGGAACCAAGATTAATGGTCAATTTTCGATGCTGGTGGGTGCGGTGGCGAACCCGTTCCTGAAACCGCTGGAGTTGAACCTGTTCAGGCTCGGCAAAAAAATCGAGGCCGGCGCGAGATTTATCCAGACCCACGCGGTATTTGACATGGAGACTTTCAGCCAATGGCTTGAAGCCGCCCGCAAAGAAGGCCTTACCAAAAAGGCGGCGATTCTCGCCAGTGTCATGCCCCTCGAAAGCGCGGCGGAAGCCCAAAAGCTCCGCGACACCTATGCCGAATTTTGCATCCCGGACAAAGTCATTGAACGGCTGAAAAAAGCGGGCGATGCTGCCGCGCAGAAAAAGGCGGGACTCGCCCTCTGTGTTGAAACCATCAAGCAACTCAAGGGACTGGATGGATTGCGCGGGATACACATCCTTTCGGGCGGCAAAGAAGCCGTGGTGCCCGAATTGATTGCCGCATCCGGACTGTAATTGGCGCGAGACGTTATGCCGGACAAATACCATATCAAAACCCAACCGGTCCCGCCGCGGCGGCCGCGCATCGGCAAGCACGGCGTGGTGGACTGGCGCGAAGACTGCGCCCGGTGCCATAATTGCGTCAAAAAGGCGTGCGTCTATGACCGCTACCGGCAGGAGGCGGAATACATCCACAACCTCAACGAGGTCGAGGCGCTGTTTTTTGACTGCATGGGCTGTTTCTCCTGCGTGCAGGATTGCACCAAGAACATCCTTTGTCTGTCCGTCAATCCCGAATACGAAAAACTCGGAAACCGTTACTGGAAACCCGACATCATCAAAACCACCTGGCTCCAGGCCGAGACCGCGAAAATCCCCGTCTCCGGCGCCGGCTATCGCGGGCCGTTTTCCGGCCTGGGCTTCGACGCCATGTGGACGGACATGTCGGAAATCGTCCGCCCCACCCGCGACGGCATTCATGGCCGCGAATACATCAGCACGTCGGTGGATATCGGCCGGAAGCCTTCGTATCTGTCGCTGAACGGAAACCAATCAGCCGCCAACCTGCCGCCGCTGGTTTCGATTCCGATGCCGCTGATCATTGATTTGAGTTCTCCGGCGCACACCCTGCCGAAGCTGGATCCGGTGATTGAACAGACCGCCGCCGGCACCGGGTTGATCGCCATCATGGAATCGAGCTATCGCCCGGCCAGGGAAGCCCACCTTGCGAACATCGCGTTTTATCTTGGGCCGGACAGCGCGCCCGTGCCGGATGCGATTCTGAAAAAAACACGGCTGGTGGAAATCGCCGACAGCCCGGCGGTGGCGGAGCGCATCAGGGAAATCAAAAAGATCCATCCGCAAATCGTGGTCGCCATCCGCGTGGAACTGACCACGGCGGGCGTCGGACGCGCCATCGAACTGGCCGGACTGAAGGAAGTCGAAGTGATCCACGTCGTGGCCGACGCCAACGGCAGCGAATTGACGGCGCAGAAACCGCGTTTTTTGAAGGAGATGATCCGGCAGATTCACACCACGCTCATCGAGAAGGGTGTCCGGGACGAAATCACGCTCATGGCCGGCGGCGGCATTGCGTTGCCGGAGCACATGGCCAAGGCCATCATCTGCGGCGCGGACCTCATCACCATCAACCTGCCGTTGCTGGTCGCGCTGGAATGTCATCTGTGTGACAGTTGCCAGTCCGGGACGCCGTGTCCGGCCAGGCTGGAGAAAATTGATTTCGACTTTGGCGTGGGCCGGATGACGAATTTGATCGCCGCGTGGCACGACCAATTGATTGAGCTGATGGGCGCGATGGGCATGCGCGAGGCCCGCCGCCTGCGCGGTGACGTTGGACGCGCCATGTTCTTTGAAAACCTCGAGGAGGAAACTTTTGGAAAACTTTTCGGCGCCAAGAGGTGAGATTATGAACGCCTTGAACACTTTGCCCGAGAATACGCTCCAGACACGCGTGCCGCAGGAGGAAGTGAAACGCGTCGTCAAACGCGCGCCGTCGCGCTATCGCAACGAAATCGCCAAATATATCGTCCATCGCAGCCTGGATTGCGAGCGCTGCGGCAAGTGCGTGGAGGTGTGCGAGTTCGGCGTCCATGACCGCAAGCCCGGCTTCAAGTATTTCGCCGAGCCGCACCATCACCTGTGCATCGGGCCGTCCTGCGAAAAGACCGGACATTATTGCGTGGCCCAGTGCCCCAAGGGCGCGCTGCAGATCAAGGAAAACCCCATGTATCGGGCGCTCGGCGATTTTCGCTGGACGGCGGACCTGATTTTGGCGACGTGGAAAATGGCCGAGACCGGCGACGTGCCGCCAGCGGCTTACGATTACAACTACGATTGCGGCAATTCCGGCGGCGGCTTCGACAAGCTCCGGTTCAAATTTCCCAAGCAACCGCCCGTCAAGCTCACCGAGGACGAGATTGACACCAGCATTTCGCTGAACAAGCGCGACGACGGCCGGCCCAAGATCAAAATTGACGTTCCCTGGTATGGCGGCGGCATGTCATTCGGGTCGGTCAGCAACGTGACCCAGTTGTCCAAGGCCCGCGCGGCGGTGGCGTTCAACACCTTCAGTTGCACGGGTGAGGGCGGATTCATGGAACGCATGCGGCCCTATGACGACCACATGATCACCCAGGTCGCCACCGGCCTGTTCGGCGTGCGCGAGGAAACCATCCAGCGCGTGCCGATCGTGGAATTCAAGTATGCCCAGGGCGCCAAGCCCGGTTTGGGAGGACACCTGCTCGGCGATAAAAACACCCCCGCCGTCGCCCGCATGCGCGAGGCGGTGCTCGGCATCTCCCTGTTCTCCCCGTTCCCATTCCACAGTGTCTATTCCATCGAAGACCACGCCAAGCACATTGAATGGATCAAGCACGTGAACCGGAGCGCCTTGATCTCGACGAAGGTTTCAACCCCGACGGACGTGGACATGGTGGCGGTGGGCAGTTATTCCGCCGGCACGCACATCGTCCACATTGACGGCGGCTACGGCGGGACCGGCGCGGCGCCGGACATCGCCAAGAAGAACATCGCCATGCCCATCGAATACGCCATCGGCAAGGTGCATAATTTTCTGACGGCCGAGGGCGTTCGCGACAAGGTGACGCTCATTGCCAGCGGCGGCATCCGCTCGGCCCACGACATCGCCAAGGCCATTGCGCTCGGCGCGGACGGCGTGGTGATCGGCACGGCGGAACTGGTGGCGCTCGGCTGTGTGCGTTGCAGCCGTTGCGAGAGCGGACGCGGCTGTCCGCGCGGCATCGCCACCACCGACCCGGCGCTGGCTGCGAAAATGGACCTCGAATGGGGCACCCAGCGGCTGATCAATCTTTACTCTGCCTGGCGCAAGACGCTGGTCGGCATTTTGCAGCGCCTCGGCCTGCGCAGCGTCGCCGAATTGCGCGGACGCACCGACCTTTTGATGCACCTGGATTACACCAACGACTTGCCCCGTGGAGTAATGACGGCAACGAACATATCCAGCCAGATGAAACAAACTGCTCCACGGGGCGAGCCGGCAAAACCATGAACAGCGAATTGATCCAAAAGCTGGCCGGTTCAAGAAAACGACTGGCCGAAAGCCTGAACCATGCTACGCAAATCCGGAAGGAGGCGGAGGAGGGCGGCTGTGGTGTCGTCGGTTTTTGCTGCAGCGAACCGGTGGCGGGCCGGCACATTTACGAACCCTCGCGCCAGATGCACAACCGCGGCAACGGCAAGGGCGGCGGCATCGCCGCGGTCGGCCTCGTCCCGGAACAGCTCGGCGTCAGCCGCGAAGTGCTCGACACCCATTACCTGCTCCATATTGCGTTCATTGACACGACAGTGCGTCCGGAAATCGAGGCGCAATTTATCCGGCCGTTCTTCGACATCGCCGCCTCCGCGCAACTCGACAAGGTGGACGATTGGAAATCCGTGCCGGGTTTGGAAGTGCTGCCGCCGGATGTCTGCCGCTATTTTGTCCGTGTCAAACCGGCGGTGCTCGACGCGTTCATCGCGAAAAACCGCCTGGAACAATTGGACCGCAGCGAAGCCGAGGACGAATTCGTCAACCAGAACAGCTTCAGCCTCAATCAAAAGTATTACGCGTCGCTCGGCGAAAAGCGCGCCTTCGTGCTGTCGCACGGACGGGACATCATGATTCTTAAGGTGGTCGGCTATGCGGAGGCCATCGTGAAGTATTACAAGATCGAGGAGCTGTGCGTATTACAAGATCGAGGAGCTGTGCGCGCACGAATGGATTGCGCATCAGCGGTTTCCCACCAAGGGCCGGGTGTGGCATCCCGGCGGCGCGCATCCGTTTGCGGCCATTGACATGGCGCTGGTGCATAACGGCGATTTTGCCAATTACCATTCGGTGAGTGAATACCTGAAGCAGCGCCATATTTATCCGCAGTTTCTGACCGACACGGAGGTGTCCGCACAGTTGTTTGACCTGTTTTCGCGCACCTACCATTATCCGCTGGAATATATCATCGAGGCCCTCGCCCCCACCACGGAACTGGACTTTGACCGGCTCGACCCGGAGAAGCAGAAGATTTACCG
>JBEKRA010000222.1:0-4579 GCA_049519195.1 Verrucomicrobiota bacterium | reverse complement strand
TTAAAGAAATTTGACCCGTCGGCAGATGCCGGTTCGCCGTGCGCGGATTCAGTGCGTCAAATTTGCGGTCCACAATGCGGTTGAAGGCCATCGCGCAAGTCCGCGCACAGACCATCGCGGCGAGAATTAGCCCGAACTTCTTCCAGCCCGGCCAGCCGCGCTGATCCCGCGCGGCCACCATCATCGCCGCCAGCGCGAACGGCAGTGCAAAAACCGTGTGCGGGAAACGCACGAACGAAGCCCATTTGTTAATCAGGGAAAACATTCAACATTCAACATTCAACGCCCAACATCGAAGGATCAGCCGGCGTAGCCGGACGGACGGCGCGATTCTGCCTGCGCGTTTCGTTTGGCGGTTTGAATGCTGGAATGGAAAATGCGGATCAATTCCTCGCACTCGCCCAGCACAAACAGCAGCGTCGTTTCATTTTTCACCCAGGCCTTCCTTTTGATGAGCCGCGCCCACCGGCGGGTTTCCCGCAATTCTTTCAGGCAGATTTTCAGTTTGTGAATGAAATCGTCGCGCGATTCCGCCGCTTCGGCCTCGCCGTGGTTTGGATACGGTGACGTGCCCGAACGCAAAACCTGCCCCGCGATGTGGTTGCCCGCGCGCGTAGCTGGCATGCTTTCCGACAAGTCAATTACCGCCGACGCAAACTCCAGCAACCGGTCTTCAAGATCATATTTCCGTTTTCCTCCCTCGCCCTCATTGAATTCCCAAACCGCCGACTCCGCGTTCTTGGGTGTTGAATGTTGAATGTTGAATGTTGAATGTGTCCCCTTTTTCATTTCATTCCCTTTCTTCGCTCCATCGCGGCGCGAGCTGGTTCGGCACGCCGAGATGGTCAAGCACGCGCGCGACGACAGTGTCCGCGATTTGCGTCACGGTTTTCGCACCGGAATAAAAACTGGGATTCGCTGGCAGAATAACCGCGCCGGCCAGCAGCAGCAATTCCATGTTCTTGACATGAACGAGGCTCAACGGCGTTTCGCGCGGGACGAGAATCAGTTTTTTCTTCTCCTTCAACACCACGTCGGCGGCGCGCAGCAATACATCCCCGCTGTAACCGTGCGCGATGCGGCCCATCGTGCCCATCGTGCAGGGGATGACGACCATCGCGTCCGGCGGATTCGAGCCGCTGGCGAACGGCGCGTTCATGCTTTTCAGCCCGTGCGACTTCACGCCGGCGGGCAATTTCAATCCGCCAGGCAGTTCCTCCGCGATGACCTGCCGGGCGTAGTTGCTCTGCACGACGTGGATTTCGTGCCGGCGCGAATCCAGATTGTCGAGCAGGCGCTGCGCGTAAATCGCGCCGCTGGCCCCGGTGATGGCAACGAGAATTTTCAACCTGTGCGAAATCGTAAATCGTAAATCCTGAATCGTAAATGAGGAAACAGCTTGAGTCCGGTTTTGCGTTCCGCACAATTGGCGCGTGTTCAAATTTGCGGGAATCCTTTTTTGCGGCGCACTGTTTTTTCTGGCTGGTTGCGCGACGCAGCCGGCGGCACCTCCGCCGGAAGTCATCGGCGGAACCGGGCCGGTGATTTCATCGCCGCTGAACTGGACCAATCCCGCCGCCGCCAAACTGTTCGCGCCGCAGCCTTCCAAGCCGGCGGCGCCGGTCGTTTCCACCGTTTTCATCAACAAACCGCCGGTCACGGTTTCAACTCCAGCGCCGGTGACAACGTGGACTTCGCTCAATCGCTGGGCCGCCGCGCACAACATCGGCGCGCCGCGCCGGCTGCCCGGTTTGCCGGTAACATCGTATGCGCTCGGCTCGAAAAATGGCGTGATGGTCCTGGTAATCGGCAGCCACGAAGCAACCTGGAACGGCGTTGAAATCAACCTCGGCTTCGCGCCGGAGTTCATAGACGGCGAAGTTTTCCTGCACGGACTTGATTTGCAAAAAAACCTGGAACCGCTTTTGTGCGCGCCGCCGCTGGAGTTTGGCGCGAGCCGCGTCATCGTGATTGACCCCGGCCACGGCGGCGACAACCACGGCACATACATTCGCAGTGTTCTGGAAGGACCGTTTGAAAAGGAATTCACGCTGGACTGGGCGAGGCGGCTCAAGCCGCTGCTCGAAACGAACGGCTGGAAAGTTTTTCTGACGCGGACGAACGACATGTATGTGACCAATTCCGACCGCGTTGTGTTCGCCGAGGCGCATCATGCGGATTTGTTCGTCAGCCTGCATTTTAATTCGACGGACAAGGATAAAAAAAACGGCAAACGGGATGAAAAGACCGGCGGCCTCGAAACCTATTGCGTCACGCCGGCGGGAATGCCCTCGACTTTGACGCGCGGTTTTGCCGACCCGTGGTCGGAACATCTGCCGAACAACGCCTTTGACGCGCAAAATCTCCAGCTCGCCGTCCGGGTCCAAAGCATATTGTTGCGCACGACGGGCATTGAAGACCGCGGCGTCCGCCATTCGCGGTTCGACACGGTGTTGCGCGGGCAAAACCGCCCGGCGATTTTGATAGAGGGCGGCTATCTCTCGAATCCGCGCGAAGCGGCTCTGATCGAAAGCGCGGAATACCGGCAGAAGCTGGCGGAAGCTGTAGCTAACGCACTCAAATGAAAAATGTGAAACAGGAGCGCGGGCGGCTCGCCCGCGTGATGAAAAATCCGAAACACGCGGACGGGCCGACCGCGCCCCGACCGGTTCTCGTGACTGGCGGGGCTGGATTCATTGGCTCGCATTTGGTCGAACGCCTGCTGGCGGATGGCAAAAGCGTCGTCGTCATTGATGATTTTTCCACCGGAAGCCTGGCGAATCTGGCGACTGTGAAAGCAAATCCGCGGCTGAAGATCATCCGCTCCAAAATTTCCGGATGCAACGAATTGCCGCAACTCGCGGCAACGGCGGAATTCATTTTCCACCTCGCCGCGACCGTCGGTGTGGAACTGGTCGTCAAATCGGCGCTGCACGTTTTGGAATCGAGTTTTCATGAAACGGAAATTCTGCTCCGCGCCGCCGCGAAGCGCCGCACGCCGCTGCTGCTGACCTCGACATCGGAAGTTTATGGCAAGAGCTCCAAGCCGGAGTTCGGCGAGGATGACGATCTGCTCATCGGGCCGCCGGGACAATCGCGCTGGAGCTACGCCTGCTCGAAGCTCACGGACGAATTTCTCGCGCTCGCCTACGCGCGCGAAAAAAACCTGCCGGTCATCATCACGCGGCTGTTCAACACCGTCGGCCCGCGCCAGACCGGGCGCTACGGCATGGTGCTGCCGCGCTTCATCGCGGCGGCGAAAAAGAACGAACCGCTGAAGGTTTTCGGCGATGGCGCGCAATCGCGCTGTTTCTGCCTGGTGAACGACGTGGTGGAAGCGCTTGTGCGTTTGCAAAAGCGTAGCTGCGACGCCTCGTCGCCCGACGTTATTCGCGCGATGCGGGCGTCACGGTCACGCTCCGGCGACGAGGCGTCGCCGCCACCCGTTTTCGGGGAAATTTTCAACATCGGCGGCACGGAGGAGGTTTCCATCCTCAAGCTCGCGAAGCTAGTGGTGAAAACGCTCGGCTCGAAATCAAAGATTGAACTGATTCCCTACGACCAGGCTTATTCCCCGGGCTTTGACGACATGCGCCGCCGCAAACCGCTTGTGAAAAAACTGGAACGCTTTGTTCAATTCCGCCCGCGAACGGCGCTTCGTGAAATTATCAGGCTGACGGCGGGCACAATTTGAATTGGGGAGCGCACACGCCCCGCGTGCCGCCAACGACGCCCTCGTCGTTGGCATCGTGCGACGGCGACTGATTTCAATTCGTGATCAACCACGCATTCGTGTTCAGCGCGAGGGCGCGCCGAACCGCAGCCGGGGGCGGCTGCGCTCCCCAAAACAAAACTGGGACGCTTCGTTAAGTTCAAACCGCGGACGCCGCTGCGCGAAATCATCCGGCTGGCGGCGAGGTGAAATGTCGCGCGAAGGACTCGAAACAGGCAGAAGTTTCAACGCAAAGCCGCAAAGCCGCAAAGCCGCGGAGCGGCGGATGAAAATAGCCCGCAGTTTCAACTGCGGGTTTGACGGGATAAAAACCAACAAGCCCCGGAGGGGCGGCAGAATTTCCGGCAATGATTTTGTCTGCCGCCCCTCCGGGGCTTGATTTGTTTGGCGGCGTTTTCCCGCAGTTGAAACTGCGGGCTATTCTCGGTTGTCCCTGCGGGACGAGGCCACCGCACCGCAAATCGCTCGTGGAAAAACTGGAACGCTTCGTGAAATTCAAACCGCAGACGCCGCTCCGTGAAATCATCCGGCTGACGGCGGGGTGAAATTTAATTCGGCAGTTTTTTCAGACGGTTACGTTCGGCTATCAGAAGATGGTATTCAATTTCAACCAGAGAATTCTTTGGTTCGCCTACTTGTGACCAAAGCCGCAAAGCTTCTTGAGCGTCGTCATCTTCAACAGCTTTGACTCCAGCGTAAAACACGACCATGGAACGTTGCCTCTCCTTGAATAATTCAACATCACAGTATTCTGTTTCAACTTTTGCCAAGTCAATCTCACCACGCAAATACTTGGCAATGCTCGCCGCGATGCCTGCGCCCATGACCGGCCGTTTTTTACTCAAC
>JBEKRA010000221.1:0-4584 GCA_049519195.1 Verrucomicrobiota bacterium | reverse complement strand
GTGGTGCATCCGCGATCGCGCAGCCGCCAGGCAAGTTGTTTGGCCGAATCCCACGCGGCATCGGCCATCGGGTAATAGGGGATGCAACTGAAATGAGCTTCGAGCGGCGCGCGATCTTTTGGCCGCGCACCGCCGAGAACTTCCAGCTTGACCGGGCCGCACCACGCGGCTTCGTATTCCTCCAGCAGGTTTTCCAGCGCGAGCTTCACGTCGAGACGCCCATCCCGGCGCAACGCCTCAATCCACACGGATGAATCCACCAGCACCATGACGATCCTCAAATGTCGCGGGCTTCGGTTTCTTCGTTGGTGGCGGGATAATCAAACTTGCCCTCCCGCAACATCCGCCCGAAATCCCGCGCCTTTTTCCGATTGATAAAATCCCGGACGGCAAACGCCACCGCCGGACTGTTTTTCCTGTGCCCGGTGACTTTCAACAATTCATCCACAGTTTTTTCGTCCAACTCAACGGTCATTCTCATGCGGACAAAATGATGTTATTTTCATCATTTGTCAACGATAAAATCATCATCAGTTTTGGAGCAATTCCTGGACGGAAATGCCGCGCAGCTCAAACAGCCGGCGGATGGTGTCTTCGATAAGATTGTTCGGGCAGCTCGCGCCGGCGGTAACGGCAACGGTGATTTTGCCGGCGGGCAGCCAGTCACTCGTCTCCACTTCCTCTTTTTTGTGCTGGTCGTAATGGCGGATGAGCTTGTCCGATTCCATCTTGGCCGCGTTCTTGATGAAATAGGTCGGCAGCTTGGCTTCGCCCATTTCGGCGAGGTGCGAGGTGTTCGACGAATTGTAGCCTCCGACAACGATGAGCAGGTTCATCGGCTCGCGCAAAAGTTTTTCGAGCGCGTCCTGCCGGTCCTGCGTCGCGCCGCAAATCGTGTCGAAGAAGCGGAAGTGCTTGCCGATGTTTTCCACGCCGTGTTTTTTCTCCATGGCGGCCCGGAAGCGGCACTGGACCTCCTCGGTTTCGCCGCGGAGCATCGTGGTCTGGTTGGCGACGCCGACGGCCTGCAAATGGATGTCGGGGTCGAAGCCGGCGGAATACGCGCCCTTGAATTTTTCGAGAAATTCATGCTTGTTGCCGCCGTTCAGGATGTAATTGCAGACGTAATCCGTCTCGGCAAGATTGAAGACGACGAGATAGTGGCCGTTGCCGTAGGCGCGAGCCTGCGAACTCGTGGCCTTGGTTTCCTCGTGCCACGACTTGCCGTGAATGATGCTGGTGACGTTTTCCTTCGAGTATTGGCGGACACGCTTCCAGACGCTCATCACGTCGCCGCATGTCGTGTCAATCAGCACGCAGCCCTTGGCCTCCAGTTTTTTGCGCGTGCCGACCTCGGTGCCAAAGGCGGGAATGATGACGGCGTCGCCGGATTCCAACTGGAACAATTCCTCCTCGGTCGGCTTGGGTGAGATGATCTTGATGCCCATGTTGCGGATCTGGTCGTTCACCTCCGGGTTGTGGATGATTTCGCCGAGCAGATAAATCGGCGTGTGCGGCGCGACGTCGGAAAAATATTTACGCGCGGCGTAGGCGAGGTCAATCGCGCGCTCGACGCCGTAGCAGAAGCCGAATTCCTTCGCGAGCTTCACGGTGAGTTCGCCGGCGGAAAGCACGCCGCCGCCGGCGCGGATGCGCTCGACGATTTCACTGCGGTAATGCGAGAGGACCTGGGCCTGCACCGCCTCCATGATATCCGGGCGGCGGAGGTTGATTTTTTTCTGCGCTGCGGGCGCTCCTGTTGACATGACGGAGAGAATCTAGCACGGACTGCGGCTTCGTCCAGCCGGAAAGTCGGAAGCGGTCGAAAAAAAAGGTTGGTTTGTCATGGTGTCGCGGGCCGGCGAGACGGCGACGGCTTCACCGGCGTATGATTGGTCGCGGGTGGCGCAGCAGGCGGTGTCGGCGCAGCCAGTTTTTGATAATTCAAGATTCCCTTCACGATGGCCGCCGCCATCTGCCGACGCCACGCGGGGTCGTAAATTTTTTTGCCCTCCGTCGGATTGGTCATGTAGCCGCCTTCGATGAGGATGGCGGGCATTTGCGCGTCGCGCAGGACGGCAAAACGCGCGCGGCGGACGCCGCGGTCGTTCACGCAAAGAATCCGGACGAGGGACTTTTGGATTTGATACGCGAAGAGGAGGCTTTTTTTCTCAACGCGGTTGGCCGTGGTCGCGCCGTGATCCGCGCCTTCGCCCTGCGCGTTGGATGAGGCCGCGCCGAGGGGTGTGATGCAGTAGGTCTCCGGCCCGGCGACTTCGTTTTTGCCGGTCTGGGTGGCGTTAAAATGCAGGCTCACGAACAAATCCGCGCCCGCCTTGCTGGCCATCGCCGGGCGAAGCGGTAATTCAACGAAGGTGTCCCTGCTGCGCGTGAGGATGACGTTGAAACCGGCTTGCTTGAGCTGGTCGCGCAATTCCAGCGCCAGCAGGAGGGTGTAGGTTTTTTCGTTGTGCCCGAAAAATCCGCCGACGCGGTTGCCGGCGTCCCTGCCGCCGTGGCCGGGGTCGAGGCAGATGGTTGTGATTCGTTTCGGTTCGAGGTAGCGCGACGGGAAGAGCAGTGGACTGACAGTTTTGTCGAGGTCGAACTGCGCGATGAGGATGTTGCCGTGGTCGTTGGCGGCGGGAAATGAGAGCGCAACGCGGACGCCGTTGATTTCCGCCGTGTTTGAATTCTTGTTGAACACGAGGCGCGTGGCGCGGTTTGTTGCCGCAATTTCCTCGCCGCGCCGGAGCCAGAAGGTTGTCAGGCCGTTCGCGCCCGCCCAATTGGCAAGGGGAACATAATATTGGCCGTTGATGGATGCCGCGCGCGCCGGTGCCGCCCAAAACGCAAGGCTCAACACCGTCAAGAGCGCGGAAAGAAATTTCATCGCGCGCAAGTTGCCCGCGTGCAGCGGAGGATTCAAGGCAAATGGCGGCGGCTGCAAAACATATGGCGTCCGGACCGTGTGCCCGGCAAGTTCGCCGGCAAGCCGGACTTTCCAGCCACAGGCATACGATCAGCCCGGCACAGTGGCGATTGAGACTCCGGCGAATTAGTTTGCCCTTCACTTGGAAACAGGCAGAATGGGCCTGTGATTGTGATGGTTTGGAACGGAGCAGTTTGCACAAGACGTTTTATGCTGGTTGGAATTACGCAGTGAAGGCGTTTTGTTTGTTTTGATGCAGGCAGTATCAGATTGTCAAACAGGGCTAAAACCATCGTAATTCCGTTGCTTTTGGTTCGGAGCGTAGCTCAGCCTGGTAGAGCACTTGCTTTGGGAGCAAGACGTCGCAGGTTCGAATCCTGTCGCTCCGACCACTTTTCTCCGAAAAGATGCAAATTTCATCCGATTTCCAACGCCGGAAAAAATTGACATCGCCTTTGCGCGTCTCTAATTTCTCACCGCAAAGACACGCGCTTTGCCCCGAATTCACGTTCGGGGATTTTTATTGCAGTGGGACAGGCATCTTGCCTGTCAAATTAAACTAAACGGAGACAGGCTGGAAGCCTGTCCCACTTTGAAAAATTATGGCAAACACAATTCTGGTCGGCGCTCAGTGGGGCGACGAAGGCAAAGGCAAAATCATTGACGTGCTGACGGAGCAGGCGGACGTCGTCGTCCGCTACGCCGGCGGCAACAATGCCGGTCACACCGTTCTCATCGGCAAACAAAAATACGTCCTGCATCTGGTGCCATCCGGCATCCTGCGCAAAAACAAATTGTGCGTCATCGGCAACGGCGTGGTCGTGGACCCGATTGGCCTCGTCGAGGAAATCGAAGGGCTGAAAAAAAACGGCGTCAAGGTCAGCCCGAAAAATTTTGTTTTGAGCGAAACCGCGCATGTCGTTTTTCCGTATCATCGGGAACTGGATGGCGCGCGGGAATTGCTCAAAGGCAAAAACAAGATCGGCACCACCAAACGCGGCATCGGCCCGGCTTACGGCGACAAGGCCGCGCGCGTCGGGCTGCGCATGAATGATTTGGTTGATCCGGCGCGGCTTGAAGAGAAATTGTCGTTGCGAATCAAGGAAAACAACGCCGTGTTGAAATCGCTTGGCGCAAAGCCGCTTTCGTTCAAAAAGGTTTTGGCCGAATACCGTGCCGCCGGAAAATTCCTGAAACCCTTTGTCCAAAACACCGTCGTTCTTTTGCACAATGCGATGCGCGACGGCGCGGACATTTTGTTTGAAGGCGCGCAGGGGACCTTTCTCGACATTGACCACGGCACGTATCCGTTTGTCACCTCGTCAAACACGACCGCGGGCGGCGCCTGCACCGGCTCCGGAGTGCCGCCGAACCGCGTGGATCGCGTCGTCGGCGTGATGAAGGCCTACACCACGCGCGTTGGCGAAGGGCCGTTGCCGACGGAGAATGCGGAGATTTCCGATTTGCTGCACGGCATGGGCCGCGAATTCGGCGCGACGACCGGACGCGCGCGGCGCTGCGGCTGGTTCGATTCCGTCGCCACGCGCCACGCGACGATGGTCAACGGCATTGACGACCTTGCCATCACGAACCTCGACGGCCTCGACACGGTGGAGACGATCAAAATTTGCGTCGCGTATCGTCACGGCAAA
>JBEKRA010000220.1:0-4593 GCA_049519195.1 Verrucomicrobiota bacterium | reverse complement strand
CGGCGGGAGAGAATGGATTACACGCGATCGTTCCAGCAGTCGTCGGAGGCCATGACCCCCGGCAAGGCAATTGCACAAAACGGATTTATTCAAGCCGCCCAAAGTTTGTTGAGCCGCGAAGCGACGAGTGCTCTGGAAGAATGAATGCGTCTGGCGCAGCCACTCTTCGCTCGTAAAAAGCAAAGGTTGGGCACGCGGGATTATTCCGCCGCCACAAACGGCGGCATCGGACAGTCCAGCGTATCGGCGACGGCGCGCAGCAGTTCGGCTTCGCTTTCCTGGATTACGCCGTCCGCGCCGACGGTATGGATGCAGGCCTCAAGCAGGTTCTTTTTGATGATGGGCACGGCCTGCGCCAGCCGGTCGAGTGCTTCATCAATCTGCGTCACCCCGCACTGTTCGCGCGGCAGCAACCCCCAATCGCCATCGGGCGTGCGCAGATACGGCGCCCCCTGCTCGAAAGCCTTCTGAACCTCAGCGGCATCGCCGTTACCGACATTTGCCAGCGCGGACAATACGACCGCGCAATCCGGCACAAGCGGTTTGAGGGTGTAATATTGGACGGTTGGCGGACGCGCCCCGCCGAATTGAGGACCGAGGTGATGGAGGATGATTTTTTGCAGGACGAATTCAAACAGTTCGATTTTGCCGTCGCTGGCAATGAGCCATTCGAGCGTTTGCGAGAATTGCCGGTATTGTTCCGCCGTCAAATGCCGGAGCGTGCCGAGCGCGAGATTGACCATCGGCAAATGCGCGTGCGCTGCGGCCGTGGAAACGTCGGGAAACAACACGGCGGTTTTTTGCACAATCGCCGGGTCAACTCGCCTGGCGAGTTCGGCAAGCTGCGACGCGCGTTGTGATTCATCCGGACTCAACAGCATCGCGTAAATCAGGGCAACAGCATCAAGCGGCTCGCGCGCGGCTGCCTTCACGCTCTCGGGCAGCGAGTCGCGCATCTGCCCGGCGTATTTGAGATGCAGCGGCGTGGGATTGCCGAGGTTTGGCAATACGGTGTGCGATCGGATGACAGGCGGTTTCCCGGCGTCGCCCGAGGCGAGAATGGCACCGCCGAGCACGGAGCCGAAAATGTTCGGCATCGGCGGGCGTTTCGGTTTTGAAATTACTTCAGGCGGCTGGTCGCGCCCGTCGTAACGAACATACGGAAATTTTCCGTCAAAATTCGTGTCGAAGACGCGGATGCGTTCCGGGAGCGGCGGATGAGTTTCGAGCAGGCCGATGAACGGTTCGCTGACGCCGTTTCCAAAAAACATGTGCGACAACTCCTCGGCGTGCGCGTGGCCGAGGCGCGAACCCATTTCGCCGAGGCCGCCGATTTTTTTCAGCGCGCCGGTGATACCGCCGGGATTGCGCGTGAATTGGACGGATGAGGCGTCTGCGAGAAATTCGCGCTGGCGGCTGACGGCGGCCTGGATAAGCCGTCCAAAAAACACGCCGATGTAGCCAACGATGAGCAGCGCAAGTCCGAGAATTGGCAGCGGATTTTGTCCGCGCCCGCGCCCGCCGCCGCGCGCCGTTTGCAGGAGAACGCGACCGATGATGGCGAGGCAGAGAATGCCGAAAATGATTCCAATGAGTCGGAGGTTCATCCGCATGTCGCCGTTCAAAATGTGGCTGAACTCGTGGCCGATGACGCCTTGCAATTCGTCGCGCGACAAAATCTTCATGCAGCCGCGCGTGACGGTGATGGTGGCGTCGCCGGGTTTATGGCCGGCGGCGAAGGCGTTGATGCCGTCCTCCTCGTCCATGACATATACCTGCGGCACCGGCACGCCGGAGGCGATGGCCATTTCCTCGACGACGTTGAGCAGCTTGCGTTCGTCGGGATCGTTCGAGTTCGGGCTGACGGGGCGTCCGCCCATCATTTCCGAAACCGCGCTGCCGCCGGCGGACAGCGCCATGGTTTTGTAAGTGCTGCCGATGAAAACGACCGCCAGCACGCCCACGGCGACGCCGAGAAACAACTGCGGATTCCAGAGCGCGAACTGCGGCGACTCGCCGAAATTATGATGCTGTTGCGACTGAACGCCGGTAAAAATGACCAGCGAGGCGAAATACACGGCAACGATGAGCGCCGCCACGGCGATGGCGAAGTAAAAAACGAGGAGCTTCGTTTTACGGCGGGTCTTGTCCTGCTGCGCGAAAAAATCCATTTTGGGAGGGACGGCGTGTCGCCGTCCCAAAATTAAAAATCAGTCAGGGACGGCGGCACGCCGTCCCTCCCGCCAATCATGTGAATGAAACCTTGGGCGCGTCCTTCTGCTCCGGCTTGTCTATCACGAACAGTTCCGCCGCGCCGAAGTTGAACATGCCGGCGATGAGGTTGCTCGGAAACACTTCGCGGTCGGTGTTGTAGATCATCACCGAGTCGTTGTAAGCCTGCCGCGCGAAGGAGATTTTGTTTTCCGTCGAGGTCAATTCCTCGGTGAGCTGCATCATGTTCTGGTTCGCCTTCAAGTCAGGATACGCTTCGGAAACCATCATCAGCCGGCTCAACGTTCCGGCCAGGCCGGTTTCGGCGGAGACGAGGTTCTTCATTGCGCTGGCGTCGCCGGGATTGGCGGCGGCGGCCTGTGATGCGGCGTAGGCGATGTTGCGCGCCTTGGTGACATTCTCCAGCGTCTCGCGTTCGTGTTTGATGTAGCCCTTGGCGATTTCGACAAGATTGGGAATCAGGTCGTAGCGGCGCTTGAGCTGCACGTCAATCTGCGCGTAGGCATTTTTGTAGCGGTTGCGCATGGTGACGAGTTTATTATAAATGCCGACGATGAAGCCGACGACGCCGATGACGACGACGACCAGCACAATTGCAACAATCAATCCGATAGCCATAAATTTCCTTTGGTTAAGTTTGATTAACAGCTAAAGCAAAGCGCGCGGGCAGGCAATGATAATTTCCGCGTTTTTTTGGAGTGACTATTTCCAAACCACACCGGATCAGGCCTGCACGGGCAGATGCACGCGGAACGTCGAGCCGTGTCCAACCTGGCTTTCCGTTTTGATGAAACCGCCGTGGCTTTTGGCGATGGACTGCGCGGTGGACAGGCCGAGGCCGTGGCCGACGTCTTTCGTCGTGAAAAACGGCTCGTAAATCTTGTCGAGCATCGCGGGTGCGATGCCGCAGCCGGTGTCCTTGACTTCCAAAACAACGAAACGTTTGTCATCCACGACGGAGTTGCGCGCGGCGACGGTCAATGTGCCGCCGGAGGGCATGGCATCGCGGGCATTGAGGCAAAGGCTCACCAGCACCTGATGCAATTGCGCCGCATCGCCGGCCACCGCCCAAAGATCCGGCGCAATTTGCGTCTCAACGCAGATGGCCTTGTTGAAAGTTTCGGAGCAAAATTGCGCGGCGCTTTTGGCAAGCTGTTGAAGGTCCACCGGCAGGCGCTGTCCGGCCATTCCACGACCGAACCACAACATTTGTTTGATGATGTCCGCGCCGCGATGGGCGCTGGCTTCCGCCTTGGACAGCATTTTCAAGTATTCCTCGTCCTGGAGTTTCCTTTGCAACATCTCGATGGACATGAGAATCGGCGCAAGGATGTTGTTAAGGTCGTGCGCTACGCCGGTCGCCAGCCGGCCGAGGCTTTCCATGCGCCGGGCGTTCACAATCTGCTCTTCGAGACTTTTCCGATCCGTGATGTCGCGTCCGATGCCGACCAGCCCGATGATTTCGCCGGAGGCGTCGCGCCACGGAATTTTTGAAGTCAGCAGCCAGCGCGTTTCGCCACTTTTCAAAATGGCCTTCTCCTCGCGATTGAGGACCGGTTTTCCATCCTTGAGCACCGACTGGTCGTCCGCAAAGAACGCGTCAGCGATTTCTTTTGGAAAGAGATCAAAATCGGTCTTGCCAATGGCTTCGGCCTCGGTCTTGCAGCCCAGAATTTTCAAATCGGCCGGGTTGGCCATGATTTTGCGCGCCTCGGCGTCCTTGGCGTAAATGCCGTCGGGGAGATTGTCAATCAGCGTGCGGAGAAGCTGGCGTTCGCGGGCAAGTGCTTCCTCCGCCCGCTTGCGTTCGGTGATGTCCCGCGCGATGCCTATCAGTCCCACGACTGTGCCGGTGCCATCCTTCAATGGAACTTTTGTCGTCAACGACTGGCAAATTTCCCCCGTTTCCTTGTTTTGGGTGAGTTCCTCCTGTGTCACCGGCCGGCCCGCCTGCATCAATGCCTGCTCATCGGCCAGATATTGCGATGCCAGTTCTGGAGACACAAAATCAGCGTCCGTTTTTCCCAGCACTTCTTCCACACTGCCGGCTCCCAATTGGTGGACGCAGGCCGTATTCGCGAGAATGAACCGGCTTTGGGCATCTTTGGCAAAAATAATATCGGGCAGATTGTCAATCAATTTGCGGAGCAAACTTTGCTCTGACATCAACGCCGCCGCTTCTTTCCGCAAGGCTTCCATAATTAATTTGAAGAATCTTGTTAAGTTACGTTAGACTGGTTTTCGCTCGTCGGCAAGCATAATCTGTCATGGCTCGACAAACACCTGCATGCCGATCCATGCCAGCTTCATTAAATACTCCGCGTCCCAGTTCGCCAGCCGGAAGCAGCCGTGCGATTCCGT
>JBEKRA010000219.1:0-4611 GCA_049519195.1 Verrucomicrobiota bacterium | reverse complement strand
CCGTCCCCGAACCGGCGGCGGTTGACACAAATGTTCCGCCGGTGCCGCGCGTCGTGTCGCACGAAGGCGTCGTCCGCCACGTCGGCAGCCTGATCACGCCGACGGAATATGAATTGTATGACCCCACCACGGACAAGAACGTGGATTTTCTCTACACGACGACTACCAATCTTGTTTTGAGCCGCTACGTCGGCATGAGAATCATCGTCACCGGCGAAGAGGGGCTTGCGGCCCGGTGGGCGGACATTCCCGTCCTGACCATCCAGCGCATACTGGTGATTGACACAAATGCCGTCCCACAACACATCTACCGAAGCCCCAGGGCGGGACAACGTAATTGACGGCCGCGCCATCGCCGCGCAAATTCTGCGTGAACTGGCGCAGCGCGCCGCGGAGCTGAAAAAACGCGGCGTGACGCCCGGCCTCGCGTTTGTGCGCGTCGGCGAAGACCCGGCGTCCAAGGTATATGTCGGTCGCAAGGAGAAGTGCTGTGGCGAACTCGGCCTTTTTTCCGAGACGCATGTCCTGCCTGAAAAAACTTCCGAGGAGGAACTGCTCGCGCTGATTTCAAAACTGAATTCGGATCCGCGCCTGCACGGCATCCTCGTCCAGGCGCCGCTGCCGAAACATATCCGCGAATCTAAAATCTATTCCGCAGTTTCGCCGGAGAAGGACGTGGATGGTTTTCACCCCGTCAACGTCGGCAAGCTAATGCTCGGCGACGCGACCGGTTTTCGGCCATGCACGCCGGCGGGCATTTGCGAATTGCTAGCGCGCTCGAACGTGAAAACCGAGGGCGCGGAAGTGGTCGTGCTCGGCCGCGGCAACATCGTCGGCAAGCCGATGGCGGCGATGCTCTGCCAAAAGGGCCGGGGCGCAAACGCGACGGTCACGATCTGCCATTCCGCCACGCGCGACATCGAATCGCACTGCCGGCGCGCGGACATTTTGATCGCCGCGATGGGCGTCCCCAAATTTGTGAAGGCCGGCATGGTCAAACCCGGCGCGGCCGTGATTGACGTGGGCGTGAACCGCGTGGACGGAAAACTTGTCGGCGACGTGGATTTCGACGCCGTCCAGAAAGTTGCCGGCAAAATCACGCCGAACCCCGGCGGCGTCGGCCCGATGACGATTGCCATGCTTATGCAAAACACAGTGCGCGCCGCAGAACTGTCACTCAACCCTCAACTCTCAACCAAGAACTGATTTATGAACGCCACCCGAATTTTACCCGATTTGCAGGCATCGCTACTGTGCGAAGAAGTCCGGCAGGAGGCCAATGGAAATCTTTTTCTCATTGGTGTCATCAATTTTATCCGCGTGCCGCAATTGCCGATTGTCGCCCCGCGACTCTGCATTTTCAACCGCTGGACAGCCGGACTCGGCCAGTTCAATGAAAAAATCCGCATCATCGCACCCGACCAGACCACGGTCATCAGCAAATCAGAGACGAAGTTCGAACTGCGCGATCCATCGCATTCCGCGACCGGCGCCATGGTTTTCGGCAACGTCGAATTCAAGGCCGCCGGAAATTACTTCATCGAGGTGATGGTGGACGACGTGATGAAGCTGCGCTATCCCATCCCGGTCATCCACACGCCGCCGCCGCCGCCGGCCCAGAATCCGCAAAAGCCGCCGGAGGAAAAAAAGGCCTGAATCATTGAAGCGGTGAACATCGCTTGGAACGCCGGCCTCCGGCACGGCGCGTTGGAGTTCACGCTTCAGCGTGCCGTGACAAGCTAAAGCTTGAACTCCAACGCATCATGCCATGCCGGAGGCTGGCGTTCCGCTTCAACACTTTTACGCCTCAACCATTTTGAGTATTCTGCGGCTGGATGAGCACGCTCACCAAACCAACATTTGCCTGGGAACCGCTGACGCCGCGCGGCGTGGCGGCGTTCGCGCGCGCGACGTTGAGCAGGCTCCTGCTGGTGCAATTCATCGTCGCGCTGCTCGCCGCCGCTTCAGCCGCCTGTTTTATTGACAACGGCTGTTTTCCAACCATCAGCGAGGCGATCCAAAAACTTCCCGCCGACGGCGAAATCCGCTCCGGCAAACTGGACTGGCGCGGCGACACGCCGCAATTGCTCGCCGAGGGGAAATTTCTGGCGTTCGATGTTGACCTGAATCATTCCAGCCAGATTCATTCCACCGCCGACGCGCAAATTGAATTTGGCAGGGACTCGATCCGCTTTTTTTCGCTGCTGCCAGGCTATTCGGAAATTTTTTACGTCCCGGATCGCGCCGCGCCGTTCAACCGCACTGAACTCGAACCGCTCTGGGGCGCGTGGGCGGCGGAAATCCTGTTCATTGCCGGCGCGGCGGTGACGGCCGGCCTGCTGTTAAGCTGGTGGATTCTGGCGACAATCTATTTTCTGCCGGTCTGGCTGCTCGGATTTTTTGCAGACCGCAATTTGAATTTTCGCGAATGCTGGAAATTGTCCGGCGCGGCGCCGCTGCCGGGCGCGCTGCTGATGGCGGCGGGCGTCCTGCTTTACAACGCCGGCTTCTTGGATCTGGTTTCGCTCGGATTCCTTGTTGCGGCGCATTTTGCACTGGGCTGGATATACCTGTTTTTGAGCCAGCTTTTTCTGCCGCGAATTTCCGAAACGAAGTCAAAGGGAAATCCGTTCAAATAAGTGTGCGGAGCGCGAGTTGTCACAACTCGCAGCGGCCACGTGGCGCGTGACAACGCCGAAATTTTTAAGCGCGGTGAGCGGGTGCGGAAGTGCTGCGGTTTGGGACAAACCGCGCTCCGTTCGGATGAATCCGCATTGTTCCGCCAACAAGCCGAAGCTTGAACTCCGGCACAAAACATTTAGCCTGCATCCATGTCGAATCTGCCGTTTGAACTGCTCCTGGCGCTGCGCTACCTGCGGCCCAAACGGACTTTCGTTTCCATCATCACGCTCATCTCGGTCGTCGGCGTCGCGCTCGGCGTCGCCGTGCTCATCATCGTCATCAGCGTGATGAGCGGATTCGACCACGATTTGCGGGAGCAAATCCTCGGCTTCAACGCGCACCTGAAAATTTATGCGCTCGATAAATCCGGGACAACCGAAATTATGGGAAACTACGCGGACGTCATGCGCCGCGTCTCGTCGAACGGGGACGTGCGCGGCGTCGCGCCATTCGTGCTCGGCCAGGTGCTCGTGGAAACACAGCCGGCAAATACAAATGCCGGACAGTCGCTTACCGCCGCGCCGTGGATTCGCGGCGTTGACGTGAACGCGGAAAGTTCCGTGAGCGTCCTGCCCAAGAGCATCATCGCCGGCAGTTTCGACTTGAGCGGACGCGGCCTGGTGATTGGCAACGAGTTCGCGAACAACCTGAAATTGTCCGTCGGCGACCGGGTTTCGATTTACTCACCGGCTGATTTGAAAAAAATGAAGGAATTGCGCGGCAAGGCAAACGAAGAAGCGATTTTGCCCGATGATTACACCGTGACGGGCATCTTTAGCACGGGCTATTTTCAATACGACGAAACCGTCATCGCCACCTCACTCGAAAACGCGCAGGATTTGTATAACTTGGGCGACTCGGTTCACGGGCTGTTCGTGATGCTGCGCGACCCGTATCAGGCGGCTGGAGCGCAACATGAATTGGTGCAGACGCTGGGACCAAATTACGGCGTCACCACATGGATGCAGGAAAATCGGGAGATTCTCGGCGCGCTGATTGTTGAAAAAAACGTCATGTTTTACATGCTTTTTTTCATCGTGCTCGTCGCCGCGCTGTGCATCTTGAGCGCGCAAATTACCTTCGTTGTCCAGAAAACGCGCGAGATCGGGATGCTCAAGGCGCTTGGCGCGACGAACCTTCAAATCTCCGGCATTTTTCTGGGCCAGAGCGCCATCATCGGCGTGCTCGGTGTCCTGGCCGGATACGGTCTTGGAGTTCTGGCGATAATCTATCGCAACGAATTTCTGGAATTCATGCGGCGGGCGACCGGCTGGGAGTTGTTTCCCGCGTCCATTTATGGTTTCGGCAAATTGCCCGCAATCATCACGCCGCGCGACATCGCGCTGATTTGCATCAGTTCCTTTGTCATTTGCATTCTTGGCGGCGTGCTGCCCGCGATCCGCGCCGGCCGGTTGAAACCCGTGGAGGCGCTGCGCTATGAATAAAAACATGGGAAACATTCAACATTCAACATTCAACGCCGAACACCCAATGGGCTGGTTGTGCGCGGTCACTTCAACATTGAATGTTGAATGTTGGACGTTGAATGTTTTCAATTTCAGAAAAGGAGCTTTGCCATGAGCGAGCCGCTCCTTTCCGCCCGCGGCCTCTCGAAAAGTTACGCGATGGGCCGGCGCACGCTTGAAGTCCTGCGCGGCGTGGATCTCGACGTGGCGCGCGGTGAGTTTCTCGCATTGCGCGGCGCATCCGGCACCGGCAAAAGCACCCTGCTCCATTTGATGGGCGGCCTGGATTCGCCGAACGCGGGCGAAATCCATTTTGCCGGGCAAAATCTCGCAAAGTTTTCTGAAGGCGAATTGACGCATTTTCGGAACCGCCGCGTCGGTTTTGTTTTTCAGGCAGATCATCTCCTGCCCGAACTCACCGCGCTGGAAAACGTCTGCCTGCCCGCCCGCGTCGCCCGGATTT
>JBEKRA010000218.1:0-4646 GCA_049519195.1 Verrucomicrobiota bacterium | reverse complement strand
AGCATCCCGAAATCCGCGACGTGCTGTTGAGCGGCGGCGACCCGCTGCTTTTGAGCGATGACAAATTGGAAAATCTTTTGGGCCGGCTCCGCGCCATTCCGCACGTGGAATTTTTGCGCATCGGTTCTCGCATTCCGACGTTCCTGCCGCAGCGCATCACGCCGGAACTTTGCGCGATGCTGAAGAAATTTCATCCGCTCTTCATGAGCATTCACTCGAACCATCCGCGCGAACTGACGACGGAAGTCCGCGATGCGGTTGGCCGCCTTGCCGACGCCGGCATCCCGCTCGGCAACCAGTCCGTGTTGCTCCGGCATGTCAACGACGACGCGACGGTGATGCGGGCGCTTGTCCAGAAACTGCTCATGTGCCGCGTGAAGCCGTATTACCTTTACCAGTGCGATTTGATTTCCGGCTCGGCGCATTTGCGCGCGAGCGTCCGCAAGGGCATTGAAATCATGTCACAACTGCGCGGGCACACCACCGGCTATGCCGTGCCGCAATACGTCATTGACGCGCCCGGCGGTGGCGGCAAGGTGCCCATCAATCCGGAATATGTTTTGAGCCACAATGCCGACCGCGTTCTGCTGCGCAACTACGAGGGCAAACTCTTCGAGTATCCCGAAGCCGAGGACGGCACGCCAACCGGCGAACCGCCGAAGGAAATTGAAGCGCCGCAGTTGGTTTAACTCTATTGCAAGCTGTGGTTGGTAATCGAACAACTTGGAAGTTCGCCAACTTTTCCAATTGTATAAATGCCGCCAGCCGGACATTTTAATTCAGCATTTCCTGAAAGATACGGTTTAATATCTTCCCAAGTTGTAATATCCGCATCGGTCTTTTTGTGTTCTATTTTCCATTGCTGTTTTGCTCCGTCAATTTGAATCAAATGATTCATGCAAGCTGCTCTTAAACTAGCTTGTCGCGCTTGAATGTATTTTGGAATACCCACAACCAAGATAAATCCAAAGAAAAGAAAAACGACAACCTTCACGGTTGCTTTTACACCAAAAGATTTTTTCTTCGGATTATTCATTCGAACAATTTTAACACCGGTTCGCCAGTTCGGTTGCAGTTCTTGTTTTGAATTTGCTTCCGCGCATTTTCTACCAGATTGTTTTCATGAGCGGAATCACTTTCATGGTGGATGAGTGAGGCCGGAAGACGGCAGCCGTCATTGACCTGCGGAAGCATGAACAGCCAGATTTCCACGACGTGCTGCCGGCCAGGTCGCGCGCCCGCGAGCCGCGCGAGAGCCTCGAATCCGTCCGGCGCTCCGAAGCCTAAAATGCGTGAAGTGAAATGACTTTGATTCCCGCGACGCGGAACATCGGCTTGCCGGGCAATTCGCTGGTGATGAATTCATCCGCGCCCTGACGGATTGCCGAGGCCAGATGCAGGGCGTCCATTGCGGCCAGCCCGTATTTTTTCGCCAGCGCCAGGGCATCGTGCCCCAGGTCCGCGCTGAACGGCTCGCTGTCCGCCGCGTCGGAAAAATGCGCGTTGTAAAATTCGACTTCCAGCCGGCGTTTTTCAAAAACCGGCTTGGGCAGCAATTCCAGCTTCACCGCGTCCGACGTGAAAAATTCCCGTGTGCCGTCCTCCAGAACTTGTTTTGCGGCAACGCTCCTGGGCGAATTGCCCTTCCACGCCGCCAGCAACACCCCGGAATCCAGAAAAGTCTTCAATGAATGCCTCCGCGCCGCTCGCGCAGTTCGGCGGCAATGCCTTCATCATCCAGCAACGGCTCGCGTTCCGCGCGGCCTTTTTCAAGCAGTGCGGCCATGCGCCGTCCGCGCGCCGTCGTCGGTTTCCATTCCGACTCGCGCCGCGAAATTTTTTCCTCCAGCGCGGAAATGATGAACCGGCTGCGCCCGTTGTGCGCGCCGGGCAGCGCGCGGAAAATCTCCATCGGCGCCTTGAAACTGATCATTTTCGTCGTAGTCATACCTGAAGTAATACCCGAATCAGGCTCCCTGTCAAATCCGCTTTTGGTGGAAACGCAAAGTTTTCTTTGTGCCTTCGCGCCTTTGTGGTTATTTTCCCTGAAAATCCGGGAGAAAATTTATGACTCATACTTGGAAATTCTTTCGCGCGGGCGGGTTTGACCAGGTCAAACTCGAATCCGGCGCAGACCTCGCCAATTTGGATCAGCTCGACCAGAAGCTCTGGGTCGCGCTCGCCTGCCCCACGCGCGGGCTAGAGTTCGACAGCCGCACGCTCGACCTGATTGACACCGACAAGGACGGCCGCGTCCGCGCGCCGGAAATCATCGCCGCCGCCAAGTGGGCCTCCGGCCTGCTCAAAAATCCCGACGATTTGATCAAAGGTTCGCCGTCGCTGCCGCTGGCCGCCATCAACGACGCCACGCCGGAGGGAAAACAAATCCTTGCGTCCGCGAAGCAAACGCTCGTCAATCTGGGCAAATCCGACGCCACGGCCATCAGCATCGAGGACACGATGGACACGGTGAAGATTTTTGCCGCCACGAGTTTCAACGGCGACGGCATCATTCCCGTCGATGCCGCCGGCGATGACGCGACGAAGGCGGTCATTGCCGACATCATGGCGTGCCTTGGCGTCGAGACCGACCGCAGTGGCAAGCCCGGCGTCAGCCAGCCGAAGGTGGACCAGTTTTTTGCCGAGGCACAGGCGCATTCCGGCTGGTGGAAGCAGGCCGAGGGCGACAAAAATATCCTGCCACTTGGCGAGGCCACCGCTGCCGCCTTTGCCGCCGTGAAAGCGGCGCGGGCGAAGGTGGATGATTTCTTTGCGCGCTGCCGGCTGGCTGCATTTGACGCGCGCTCCATCGCGCCTTTGAACCGGCCGGAGTCGGAATACGTCGCGCTGGCAACGAAAGAGCTGACGGTCAACGCCGCTGAAATCGCCAGCTTTCCGCTCGCCGAAATTGCCGCCGGGAAAGCCCTGCCGCTGGTCGAAGGCGTGAATCCCGCGTGGGCCGGCGCACTGGCCGCGCTGCAAGCCGCCGCCGTGAAGCCACTGCTCGGCGAAAAGAATTCCATCGGCGAATCCGACTGGTCGGCGTTGAATGCAAAGCTTGCGCCGTTCGAGGCGTGGTCCGCCGGCAAGGTCGGTGTGGCGGTCGAGAAACGTGGCATCAAGCGCGTGCGCGAAATTCTCGCTGGCGCTGCAAAGGCGAAAATCACCGCGCTCATCGCCAAGGACAAGGCGTTGGAACCGGAGGCCAACGCCATTTCCGCCGTGGAGAAGCTGGCGCGTTATCACCGCGACCTGCACGCGCTCTGCCTGAATTTCGTCAGCTTCAAAAATTTTTACAGCCGCGAAACCCCGGCGATTTTCCAGGCGGGCCGGCTGTATCTGGACCAGCGTGCGTGCGACCTTTGCCTCACGGTCGAGGACGCCGGCAAACACAGCGTGATGGCCGCGCTGGCGGGCAGTTACCTGGCCTACTGCGATTGCGTGCGCAAGGCCACGGGCGAAAAAATCCAGATCGTCGCGGCGTTCACCGACGGCGATTCGGACAACCTGATGGCCGGGCGCAACGGGATTTTCTACGACCGCAAGGGCCGCGATTGGGACGCAACCATCACCAAGCTGATTGACAATCCCATCAGCCTGCGGCAGGCGTTCTGGCTGCCATACAAAAAGCTCGTCCGCATGATCGAGGAGCAGGTGGCCAGGCGCGCCGCCGCCGCCGATGCCGCCTCGACCGCAAGATTGCAGGACGCCGCCGCCGTCACTGCTGGAGCGGTGCAACCCGCCCCGCCGAAGAAAATTGACCTTGGGACAATCGCCCTGTTGACCACGGCCTTCACGGCCATTGCAGGAATTGTCACGACGATTCTCATGAATCTGGCGGGTATATTTAAACAACCGCCGATGATTGCCATTCCTGCTTTCATCGGGGTTTTTATCGGCGTCATCCTGCTGGTTTCCGGTCCTTCGATGATTCTTGCCTACATCAAGCTCCGCAAACGCAATCTCGCGCCCATCCTCGACGCCAATGGCTGGGCCGTGAACGCCAAAGCCAGAATCAACGTGCCGCTGGGACAGTCGCTCACGCAGGTCGCCGAACTGCCGCCCGGCTCGCAGCGCGATCTCATTGATCCGTTTGCGGCGAAAAAATTCCCGCTGGCATTGACGGTTTTCATCCTCATTGTCGCTGGCATTCTTGCGCTGGGCATCGGCTGGTATCTCGGCAAGCTCGACACAGTTCTGCCCGGAAAAATCAAGAGCATCACCGTGCTCGGCACAAATGCTCCCGCTTACGTCGCGCCGACCAACGCCGCGCCCGCCGTTATCGTGAACACCAATGCCGCGCCGCCTTCGCCGGTGAAGCAATAATTCATGCCCCGTGAATCCACCGCAGCCAGGATCGCGCGACTGAAAAGAAAACTGAAAATTATTTCGGCCGTCCTTTTGGCATCTGTTCTTGTCTTTGGTTTATTTGCCTGGCACGAGGGAAGCGTCCTTATCGCTCCAAGTAATTGCGAAATAGGAAAACCACCCGCCGATTTGCCAGTTCAAGCAATTCAATTTCAGAGTTCCAGCGGCGCGACAGTTCATGGCTGGCTTCTTACCGGGCAACCGGGAAAAGGCGTCGTAATTTTGATGCACGGAATTCGCGCCAACCGATGGCAATTGTTGGATCACGCCAGGTTCCT
>JBEKRA010000217.1:0-4680 GCA_049519195.1 Verrucomicrobiota bacterium | reverse complement strand
CGATTCACCTGGCGATGATCGCCTGCAAATATGCCTTGAAGACGGCTTTGCGCGGACTCGTCCGAATCTTTTCCCCAGACGCCCATCTTGATCACCCGTTTCTCGTTCCAGCCGCGGTCATGGATCTTCAGCGCATGAAGAACGGAACGGACGGCCGCGATCGTGCCCGGAACCGCCGGCGGCGTCCACTCGTTGGGTTCCCAGCAGCAGGAGAACACGTGGAAATTACGGCCTTGATCCAGAAATCGTTCCGTGACGACCCGAATGAGGACTCCGTTCATGCCCACCCCCAAGTTGGTCTGAAGCGCCCATGCCCGCATTTCCGCAGGCATACGTCAGGCGCATCCACCGTTGTCAAGCCACCCGGCTTGCCGGCTTTCGTCGTAATTTTATATCGTCCAGATGCCTTCGTTGACGGGCGATTCGCGAAATTCGGCGGACTCGTCCGGCAACTTCAATGACCAGGCAGGCGGGGTCGCGGCTTGTTTCTCCGCCGGACAAACCAGAAATGGATTCCCATTTCGACCAGGACAATCCAGATGACCGAACCGGCCAGCACCGCTTTTATGAGGCTTGGGTTTGCTGATCCTGAAGCGCCGGTTTAAATGGATTGAGCGGAAACCTGGCCGACAATGTCGTCCGGCGGAGGTGATGTTTTTTCCTCCTTCGCGCCCGGGGCGAGGTTGTGCAATTCTTCAATGTATTCAAATCGTGATTCCTTCCGTGAAAAATCCGCACCCTGCTTGTTTCGTCCGGGTCGCAGCAGCCAGACAAGCGCCAGCAATCCAGTCAGGGTGGTTCACAGGATTGCGAAACCCGCCTGGTCGCGGTGCAGATTCACCGCCGCAAGGCCATGCAGGTCGCTGACGCGGACGAGGTGGGTGTGTGGTGTGGCGAATCACGTTGCAGGCAAATGCCAGCACCACAGCGCTGAACAGCAGCACGCCACGCCTCAAAATGCTGTAGCCGAACAATTGCGCGACCATGACACTGGCCTGAAACGACCGGATGCCGCTGCACGCGTCGTCCACGCCCACGGAACCGGGCCGGTCTCAATCAAGCACGCCGTGGGACGGCGGGGCTGCCCAAGACATTGGCGGACAGCCTCGCGTGCCCGATGTTACGAAACGCCTTGTCCGGGTTTACCGTCATGCGGCAAGATTAAATCCAATCTACTTCGATGCAGAAACAAAAAGGGCGGCTTGAATCAAGCCGCCCTCAGAGAATTCCAAAGCGTCTCAAGCAAGTTTCAACTTTTGCGAATAGAGACGACCGACATAAACGAGACCCAGCAACGCGACAGCTGCCAGGGCGAAATCAGCAGCTTCAGGAACAGCCGCAAAAATTGTTCCGGCGCCGTATGTATAGCCATTTAAGGTGGGACTTGAAAAACTTGTCGGCAAAGATGAGCCGGCCAATGTAAGACCATATCCCGCCGGGGTCGTGCCTCCGACTGCATTAAAGGTCGTATCTCCGGTAATGTAGGGACAGGTGGCGGTGCCGTAACCCGAGGCGACGATCGCATAAGTTCCGCCCCCCGCCAAAGTCAAATCAACAGCGTGGTATGCGTAATTGCCCCGAAGGGTTTGGACACCAGTGAAGCTCGCTTGTGCCAGCCTGGTCCAAGTTGTGTTAATAAGTTCATAAAGCCCCACACTCACGCCTGTGGTCCCAAATGTGCGGTCACGAAAGCTATACGCGCCCAAACCGGTTACATGTAATGAACTTGAAGTGTCGAAAACATTCCCCAACAGATTGCCACTGGGAGAGGCGTGGACATCGGCGAGTGGAGGATTTGCCACCGTGCTGTATTCGCTGTATTCAATTTCCGCTCTCGCTTGCCAAGCAAACAGTCCGGTCAACGCCAAACCCAGCCCCAATTTTTTCACCACATTGAATGTTTTCATAAGGTATTTATTTTCATCTATGTTTGTTCTCGTTCCTGCCAAAATCTTCACTGCGTCTATTTATGCCTCAAATGCAAGCAAATGTAAAGAAGTTTTTTTGTTTTTTTTTCAGATAGTTTGTTCTACGCAACTCGTTGATTATAAGTATAATACTTCACAGCAAACCGTGACACTGGCAAATGCCGGCGCGAAAAACATCATTTTATCTGGTTCATTTTGTCCGTTTCGGCAAGCAACAGCTTTTCTTCCGGCAGCAATTGGCCTTTGGTCCGGGCAATCTGGAGATAGGGCGCGGCATCGCCGGTTTTTCCCGTGGCGCGCAGCAGGACGCCGTAGTAAAGTGACGCGGACGGGTTTTCGAGTTGCGACGGCTTCAGCCTTTGCATCGCGGCGAGTCCCTCCTGGTTCCGGCCCTGCAAATGCAGCGCGTAGGCGTAGGTGGAGACCACATCGGCATTGGTGGGTGCTTGGGCGTAGGCTTCCATCGCCCACAGGCAGGACTGGGTGAGATTGGTTTTAAGCAACAGCGCCGTGGCCGCCAGATTGTTTTTCAGCGCCACGTTCCGCGGCGAACGGGGAAACTGTTTCGAGTAGAGTTGATACAGGCCGGCCGTGTTGCCGGCGTCATAATAAAGGCGTTCCAGGGTGTTCTGCGCCCAGCGCGCGTCGGGAAATTCCCTGACGATGCGGGAGAGCAAATCCTCGCGTTCGCGCGGCAACTGCCAGCGGTTCGCCAGTTCCAGCAACGCCGTCAACGCGCCCTGCCGTTCGCCCGCCGCGCTGATTGCCGAGCGCCAGCGGCCGTCCGCCATCAGCGGTTCGCCGAGTTCGCTCCACGCGTGGGACGAAAACGCGAGCCGCATGAAATCCACTTCCCCCCAGTCGCCGCCGGCCGTGAGATTGCGCAGCGCCAGCCAGTTGGTGGTGTTGATGTAACAATCCACGAAGGCGAGCCGCACCGGTGTCTGGGTCTGGATGTTGGTGGACAGTGTGTTCAACCAGCCGGCGGTATCGGCCAGAAAACCGTTGGCATCCATCCACGAGGCGGTTTGGGCCGCCATGGTCGCGTTGGTCGCCGCGTCCCGTTGCAGGGCATTCAATTGGACGGCCAGCGCGGGACTTTGCAAGCGCTTCAGGATGCCGAGGTTTTGCAGCCGGTCATTCAAGGTCATCTGCGCGTTGGCCAGCAATTGCGTCGAATAATTCAGGGCGCCGCCGGCGTCGTTGTGTATCAGCCGGTCCGCCACCAACGAGCGCAACGCCGGGAGGGCGAGATTCGTGTCGGTGGAAAATAATTTCAGTTTGGCGCGGGCGTCATCGGCGTCGGCGGTGTTGGTCAGGCCAAGGCGGATGACGGCGAGATTGAGCTGGAACAGCCGGTTGGTCGGCGCCAACTGGCACGCCGCCTCAAAATGCGTTTCCGCCTCCGCCACGCGATGTAGGTTCAAATCCAGCTCCGCGGAAACGATGTGAAAGTCCGGCGCGTTCGTGGCAGCTGACGCGGACAAATCGTCGAGCACCTGGCTCGTGAGCGGATAGGGCGGGCCTTGATACCGCAATCCCACGGAGGCCAGCATAAGTTTGTTGGTGATGGCGGGGGATAATTTCACCAGCCGCTGGCACCAGTCCAGTGTGGCGGGCGAACGCACCGCGTCGTCCAGCCCGGCCATGATGAAGCAGGCCTCGACATTGTTGGAATTGACCAGCAGCGCCTGCCGCACGCTCAACCACGCGCTGCGATAATCGCCTTTGGCAAGGAAAACCCGCGCCTGGGACACGCCGCGTTTTTCCTTGAGATGATGGTAGATGGAACGTCCCGGAAAAAACGCCAGCGCCAGCGCCAGAACCATAACGACGCCGGCGGCAATCCAATATTTCAAAAATCTGTTTTCATCGTCCATGCCATATCATGCCGGAAAATGGAAACATTTTGAAAGCCAAAAGACGCGTGGCGCGGACCTGGGAGCGCCGGCGTCTCGCCGGCGTTTGGCATCGAAAATTTTCAGGATAAACTCGCCGCCGGGACGGCGGCGCTCCCGGAGTTGTCAGAATCTGGCGTTGGTTCTTTTTTTGCTGGTCAATGGCATAATTACGTTGTTGCGCGCAAAAAACTTTTTGGCGGGGCGGGGCGAGTGTAGTAGCCTCGCGCCATGAACAGGATTTCTTTTTCCATGCTGGCGGTTTTTCTTGTCTGTCTTTCCATCCCCGCCGCGCGCGGCGGCGAGGAAATCTGCGTCGCCTGCGACAAAAAAGTTCTCATCAGCGGCGACTTCAGCCATCGTCGCGCGTGGGGCGTGACGACAATCGTAGGCGCGACATGGCGCAGCGAGGAAGCGTTTCGCGAGGAGATTTTCGGGACGAACTTCACGCTGTCCGTGTCCGACCTTCCGGCGGCCACATACACCGCCGTCATTGGCTTTGCGGAAGTGGATTTTACGAACGCCGGGCAGCGCGTGTTCGACATCACTTCCGGCGAACGAACGCTCGTGACGAACCTCGACATTTTCGCCGCCGCCGGCGCGGGAAAAGTTAATTATACCAGCAACGTCGTTGACCATGCGGCGGACGAGATCGGCGGGCCGCTGACGTTCACATTCATTGGACGCGCGGACGCGGCGAAGTTCAATTCGTTTGAACTCAAGGATGATTCGGGGCTGTCCATCATTTTCGTCCGCGCGGCGGACATGATTAATGCCGAGGACACCTCCGCGCTGCGCGTGCCGGAAGCCGCCGGCCCGGCAATCTGGACGGATGCCGCGAATCCGTTGGAGGC
>JBEKRA010000216.1:0-4700 GCA_049519195.1 Verrucomicrobiota bacterium | reverse complement strand
CGCCAAATTCAGACACCTGCGGCATTTTGCCCGTTGCCACCAACAGGGACATGCGCTCGGCGTCATCGGCCGGCTGCCAGCCCAGTTTCCCCAGGCTGCGCGCGGCGCTCGAACGCACCCCGGCATCCGCGTCTCGAAGCAGACCAACCAATCCATTCACCACCTCCCGGTCGCCAAGTTTGCCCAATGCCATCGCAGCCGCGCTGCGGACTTCAGCCTTCTCGTCCTTCAGCGCAAACATCAGCGGCTGGACCGATTCACGATCCCCCGCTGCCGCGAGTTTTTCAATGGCGGCCAGTCTGGATTTCGGATTCCTGTTCCGAAGCTGTTGATAAGTCCACCAAATCATAAATATAAACGGCTTCTCATTACGCGCTTAACGCTTTGAGCTTGTCTTATATGTGGATAAAAGTCAGCCGAATTCAACAAAAAAAACTCAAAACCGGGGCGGCGCGCTTGCATTATTGATGTCCGAACTGCTTTGTTTCTTAAGCAGTTATGCGGCGCGCTCGAAGGCTTGTTCTTTACGGAAAGGCTGCTTGCCCGGCGGGAAATGCCCTTGTTGCATGGCAGCCAGTCCGGCAATCGGCAAAAATGACTTCGGTTTTGGACTGATCAACCGTTTCCGAACCCGGCATGTTGAACAAAGATTCCAACCGGAAATTTGCCGCAGTCGCGAACACAGCGGATGACATGCACCGTAGCCTTGGTCAAGCTCACGGCCACGAGCCGCATCTTCGCTCAAATAGTTGGAGGAGCAGACCGAAGCATGGACAGCGCGCGGCAAAAACTTCGCGCTGTTTGACGGGCTTAAAAATCAAGCGCCGTTGTCGCCGATGGCTTCGACGGGGCAGCCTTCCTTGGCTTCCTTGCATCGCGCCTCTTCGTCCGGCGACGCAGGCTGTTTGTAGACGACGGAGTAGCCGCCATCATCATTGCGCTTGAAATTGTTTGGCGCGGTCTCGCGGCACAGGTCGCAGTCAATGCACTGGTTGTCCACGTAGTATTTGCCCGGCACGTTTTCGGGATATTTGTTTGCAGTGTCTGCCATAAATTTTGTCCATACAGTATGGCCGCCGACGCGCGGTATGGCAAGCCCCATTTCTTGGACGCCAAAGTCCAAAGCAGAAGACGTCCGACATTGATGCCACCCCCACGGGAAAAGGTGGTGGTAGGTGATGGATTCGAACCATCGAAGGCATAGCCAGCAGATTTACAGTCTGCCCCCGTTGGCCACTTGGGTAACCTACCAACCATAAAGGTAGGGCCGTGCTGCCGCGCGGCCTTCCATTCCGGCGGCGCAGCAGCGCCGCCCTACCAGTGCGTGGGCCGCATAGTAAGCCATGACGCCGCGCGCTTGTCAATTCCCGCGCGCTTGCTAGTTTGATGGGATGTTCGACTCGTTAAGCGGCAAACTCCAGAACGCCTTCCGCAATTTGCGCGGACTCGGCAAAATTTCCGAGGCCAACGTCGCCGATTCCCTGCGCGAAGTCCGCATGGCGCTGCTGGAGGCCGACGTGAATTTCAAGGTCGCCCGCGATTTCATCGAGCGCGTCAAAACCAAGGCCATTGGCGCGGAAGTCGTCCAGAGCATCCAGCCCGGCCAGCAAATCGTCAAAATCATCCACGACGAACTCGTGGACCTGCTCGGCTCGACCAACGCGGCGCTGAAGCTCGACGGAAATCCAAGTTCAATTTTGATGGTCGGTTTGCACGGCTCCGGCAAAACGACCTCCAGCGGCAAGCTCGCGCGACTCCTCCAAAAACAGGGACGCCAGCCGTTGCTCGTGGCTGCGGACGTTTATCGTCCGGCGGCGATGGACCAATTGGAAACGCTCGGCAAACAAATTGAGATTCCGGTTTTTCTGAAACGCGGCGAAACGGACGTTCAGAAAATCGCCCGCGAAGCGCTCGAATTCGCGAAAACGAACAGCCGCAACGTTTTGATTTTCGACACCGCCGGGCGATTGCAAATTGACGAACCGCTGGTGCAGGAACTCGTCCGCCTGCGCGACCTCGTGAAGCCGCAGGAAATCCTGCTCGTGCTCGACGCCGCCACCGGCCAGGAAGCCGTCAACGTCGCCACGCATTTTGACCAGGCGCTGCAAATCACCGGCTCGATCCTCACCAAGCTGGACGGCGACGCTCGCGGCGGCGCGGCGTTGAGCATGAAGGCCGTCACAGGCAAGCCCATCAAGTTCGCCGGCACGGGTGAAAAATTGGATGAGTTCGAGCCGTTTCATCCCGAGCGCATGGCGTCGCGGATTCTCGGCATGGGCGACGTCGTCAGCCTCGTCGAGAAGGCAGCCGAGGCTGTGGATTTGGAAGACGCCAAACGCCTGGAAGAAAAGATGCGCAAGGGCCAGTTCACGCTGGAGGATTTTCTGGAGCAGTTGCGCGCGATGAAGAAGCTCGGCTCGCTCGAAAGCGTCGTCGGGATGCTGCCGGGCGGCGCGGAAATGTTGAAGCAGCAGGGCGATTTGTCGAAGCAGGAGAAGGAATTCAAGCGAATGGAGGCGATGATTTGCGGCATGACGCTTCAGGAGCGCAAAAGCCCGCAAATTCTGAACGCCAAACGCCGCATCCGCATCGCCAAAGGCAGCGGCGTGAGCGTGACGGAACTGAACACGATGCTGAACAAATTCGGCCAGATGCAGCAGATGATGAAAAAAATGGGCAAGATGTCGAAGATGATGGCCAAAATGGGCGGCGGCTTGCCGGGAATGCTGCGGAGATGACAATTTTGCCGCGCTTGAAATTTGAAAGCCCGTTGATTCAAAACGCGGGCATGAGCGCGGTTGCTGAAACTAAAGAAACAGTCACGCGATTGCCGGAGCGCCAAAAAATCGGTTAAGATTTTAGACGTTTTGCCGTGATGGATTTCAGAGACTTTCCGCCAAGCGCTGGATTTTCACCGCCTTGCCGCTGGCGTCGTCAATTTCAATCACCGCGCCGTGAAGCAGCACGCGGTTTTTGGCCACTTCAAACCGCTGCGGCATCCCGGTGAGGAATTTTTTTATCACCGGCTCGATTTCGCGGCCCAAAACGCTTTCGTGCGGGCCGGTGAACCCGGCGTCGGTCAGGAACGCCGTGCCGCCGGGGAAAATCTGCTCGTCCGCCGTTTGCACGTGCGTGTGCGTGCCCACCACCGCGCTCACCCGCCCGTCCAGAAACCGCGCGAACGCAATCTTCTCCGAGGTCGCCTCGGCGTGAAAATCCACAAAGATGATTTTCGTCCGCTCGCGCAGGCGCTTCACTTCGTCGGCGGCGAGGAGAAACGGATTTTCCAGCGGCGGCTGCATGAAGGTGCGGCCTTGGACGTTCAAGACGGCAATCCGGAGGGACGAGTTACACGAGTCCCTGATTACTTGATTTGGGACTTGTGGAACTCGTCCCTCCGATTTCTGCGCTCGGAATTCAAACACGCCGCTGCCTTGGCCGGGCGTTCCGGCGGGATAATTGAGCGGGCGGAGAAAGCGTTTTTCGTTCGCCAGCAGCTCCATGACTTCCTTCTGGTCCCACAAATGGTCGCCGCTGGTGATGACGTCCACGCCAGCGGCGAAAATTTCTTCCGCCGTCTTGGGCGTGATGCCGGAGCCGCCGGCGGAGTTCTCGCCGTTGGCGATGACGAAATCCAGCGCGTGCTGTTCGCGGAGTTTGGGCAGGAGGGTTTTGACCGCGTTGCGTCCCGGTTGCCCAACGATGTCGCCGATGAAGAGCAGTTTCACGCCGGAAAATTTAACCGCGAAATACTCGAAATACACGAAAGAAATTCGGCGTAGGAGCCGACGTGAGGAGGCTCATTTTGAAAATGTCAGAGACTCCTTGTATCGTCTCCCACAGAATAATCAAAGTGCCGCCAGCACGCCGATCATCACGGCAATCATCCAGAGAAGCAGCACGGCGCGGGTGCGGCTCAAGCCCAAACGGACAAGCCGGTGCGAAAGATGGTTGGTGTCGCCAATCCAGAACGGCTTGCGGTTGAACGTCCGTGAAATGACCACTTGCGCCAGATCAACCAGTGGAATGGCCAGCACGAGCAGCGGCGACAGCACGGCCAGCGGGCGCGGATTTTGCCTAGTGTAAAAATGCGGCAGGATGGCCATGACCGCGAGCAGGTAGCCGACAAGGTGGCTGCCGGCATCGCCGAGAAAGGCGCGGGCGTTCGGAAAATTCCACGGCAGAAATCCGATGAGCGCGCCGCACATCAGAAAGCCAGCCGTCGCCACGAGGTATTCGCCGTTCGCCGCGGCGATGATGGCAAACAGCAACGCCCCGATCGCGCCCAGCCCGGCGCAAAGGCCGTTCATGTTGTCCATGAAATTAAATGCATTAATGATGGTGAGCAGCCAGAGAATCGTGACGGCGTAGCTGAAAATTTCACTGTGAACAAACAGCGTGATGCGGCACACCATGGCGACGGCGACGGCGATGAGCAACTGGCCGGCGAACTTCGGGAGCGGCTTCAATTCGTGTTTGTCATCTAGCCAGCCGAGTATCGTTATCGCAATCGCGCCGAAGGCGATGGTGGCCAGCTCAAGCCCGCGCCGTTCCAGGCCGTGCTGGATGGGTTGCGTCTGGTTCAAAACGTGCGCGCCGGTTTTCAGCAGAATCGCGCCGGCGGCGAGCGGCAGCAAAATGCCGGTGAGCACGGCAAGTCCGCCCGCGAGCGGGACGGGCTGGTCGTGGATTTTGCGCCG
>JBEKRA010000215.1:0-4713 GCA_049519195.1 Verrucomicrobiota bacterium | reverse complement strand
GGAGCCGAGGGGAGTCGAACCCCTGACCTCCTCATTGCGAACGAGGCGCTCTACCAACTGAGCTACGACCCCAGCCAATTTCCGGCGGAAATCATCCGGCAATTGTCGCGAAATTGCAAGAACAGTTTTGGAAAAGACGGCAATGGATCCGGTTGTCGTGAATGGCGGATCGCCGGGATTGACCGGTAATCTCCTCAAAGAAAATGCCGGACGAATTCGAGCCGACCACCGCGCCTGGCTGGTTCGCCTGAATGGTCATCGTCGCTGCCGACTGGCCGCGCACGGAAACTGCGAGCAGATAACTACGGATAAATCAGCCGGTAAAACTCCAGCGACAACGTCGGATCAATCGGCAGACTGACTTGGTTTGTTTGCTGCGAGCCGGGGACGGTTCCCCAGTCATTCGTGTTAAGACTGATGCCGTTTGTGAAATGGTTGGTCTGCATCAGCAAGCGCGAGCCAACGTAGTTTGACGGCCAGGAAAGTATCAGCGTCTTGCCGGACACGGCGGCGGAAACAACCGTGGGCGTGGTTGGCGGTGGCGGCTGGTTCGCCGCCAATCGCGCAACTTCAGTGTCGCTCAAGGCGTAGTTGTAAATATACAGATCGTCCAATCGGCCGCTGAACAACGGGTCGGCGGCATACTGGCTTGCGCCAAGATTGTTCAGCACCGGATTGAAACTGGCGGGCGCGATCGTGACGGTGCCGGACACCGCCAGCACGCCGTTGGTGTAAAGCCGCGCGGTGTTGCCGCTGCGCGTGACTGCAACGTGCCGCCATTGGCCGACGGGCAATGGGAACGTTTCCAGGATTTGTTCGGCGCCACCCCCATTGGTTGTGATGGCAAAGCGCAACGTGCCGCTGCCCGAGCCCGGCGTCAGGAACAGGTATTGCGTCGTGTCGTTTCCGAAATCAAGGATGCGCTGCCAGGCGTCGCCACCATTCCAATAAACCCACGCGGCGATCGTAAAGTTCGTCACGCTGGCCAAGATGCCAGCCGGAATCATGGCGTATTGATCCGTGCCGTTGAGGTTCAGAGCGGAACCATGCTTGCCGGCCACGAATGTCGGCGAGCCGGTTGCCGTCGCATGATTCGCGTTGCCGGAACTGTCGCTCGTGTTGCCGTCGAAGCTGTATCTTGCCAAAAGCGTCGGGCCGCAACTCGGCGTCGCACCGGCCTGCGCGGAGTTTCCGGAAGTGTTCAACGAACGGTCCACCGCCTTGATGACATAGTAATAAGTTTTTGCCTGATTCGCGGATTTGTCGGTGAACGCGTTGTTCGTCAGTCCGCGTGCGCAGATTTCATACGGCCCGCCCGAATTAGTTCCGCGCAACACGGTGTAGCTAGCGAGGTCGGATTCGCGGTTCGTTTTCCAATTCAATTGCACGGAGACCGCATTGGCGCTGGCGGTCACTCCGGTTGGCGCGGCGGGAGCGACGAACTCAACGGCGGCGCCGGCGGGAATAAGCCGCCATTGCTGGCTGTTCCGATTCAAGCCGGTCCACTGGACAATGCTTGCGCCGTTGTTGACGGAAGCGCCGGAGACATCAAGGTATTTGCCGCTCCAACGGCTGCGGATGTAGAAGTAACTGTTGCCCGCGTATTCAAAAAACCAGTGCTCCACCGCATTGCCGCCGGTGCCATACTGAATTATCGCATTGCCGTCGTTGTAAGAAAAGTTGGACTCGTCCGCCGTCGCTCCGCTATGAACCGCCGTCAGCGTATAATAGCTAAAGTCGCCGCCATTGGTGGCGGCCAGCCGATAAACATCCCACAACTGGTTGTTGCCGTTGGTGTAGGTGTTCTGGGTGAGGGTTGCGCCCCAATTCGTGCTCGATCCCGGGACTCCCAACACTTTGCCGCTATTCCGGTTGACAACAATGTATCGTCCGCCAATCGGAGGCTGAACGTCAGCCCCCCAGGTGATGTTCACCACCATTTCCGCATTACGTTGGTCGGCGGTCATATAGCCGCTGCCTCCAGGAATCGTCACGGTGTAATCACGCTGCGGGCCGTAGCCGTCGTAAAAAACGTCGCGGTCCTTCGAGAAAAACCGGTAGCTCGTCGTCGCCGCCATGCGTTCGGACGCGCCGACGAACGCCTGCACCGCGCCGTTGGTTCCGCGATACACCGCCGCCGCGGTCCAATTCGCCCAATCATCCGCGTAGCCGAGCCGCGTTCCCTGGCAGGCTTTCACAAAATTTCCGCGCGCCAGCTCGGCGGTGCCCCACCAGATTGCGCCATTCAACCCGTATTCCGCGCCGATGATGGCTTCGCAAACGTTGTGAACCTCCGGGTTAAACGGCAGAGCATTGCTGGCCGCCACCGTTTGGAGAAAATTGACATAGCTGGAAACGCTGCCCGCCAGGCAATGCGTCGTGCCAATTGTGGCGCGCGGAGAAACCGCGTTGAACCACGAGACCGCGTTGTCATCGTTCAGCGTGCTTCCGCCTGCCATCGCCGCGCCGGGAAAATTTGTGGACGCTTGAAGGCAGCCAAAAATGTCGTATAGATTTTGCCGTGACCCTTCGCCCCACGGCGAATAGTCAGGCTCGTTGAATCCTTCCACCGACCAGATATTTTTTTTGTAAAACCGCTGGCAGGCCTCAATCGCCGCCGCCCAGCGATCCGGATTGACGGTGCCGCTGCCGCTCTGATACCACGAGTTCACGCCGTCAAGCTCATTCATGTCCCACTTCGTCGCCGCCGTGGCCATGTTCGCATAATTTGCGCAGATTTGCAGGTTGGTCTTATCGGCGGGCGAAACGTCGTTGTTCGTCAGCGGAGAATCCACGGTGAATCCCACGCGGACAATGTTCACGTTGTTGGTCCCCATGAAAATCAGCCCGCGTTGCATGTTGTCAAAACTTGGCCAGCAGGTGTCCAGTCCCCAATTGGTGATGGACCGCGTGACGCCAGCGTCGGTGGTGCTGTAGAAGATGGTGTGGTCCTGGGCGCGGGTCGGAACGGCAATCGCGAAAAGCCAGACGAAAAGGATCGAAATCCAAACTTCAACGCCGAACGCCTGATGGAATTTCCGCGACGACACCCGGTTGGAGGCCGGATGTTGAATGTTGAATTTTGAATGTTTTTTTGACCCCGGACAATCCAGCGAGCCAACTGGCAACGGGGCGTCGCCAACACCTTTCTGCGACGAGGGCGTCGCAGCGACTCGCTGGCCGGCTTCGGAGTTCGGGTTCAATTTTTGTTTCAAGCTCGTTCGCCAAAAAAAAGGGCGGCGGCAAATATCAGCCGCCGCCCGCGTGATTGGTTGTGTCCGTTCAGTGGTTTGAGTTGGTGTTGCTCAAGATGTAGAACTGCCGGTTGTCGCCGGCCGTCACTACATTCGTGCCGGTGAAGGTGAAGCTGCCGCCGGCGCTCAACACATTGGTCGCCACCGTCTGCCACTGATTCAGCGGCAAGGCCAGATTCGTGCTGGCGAGCAGGTAATAGGCGTCTCCCGCCTGTCCGTTGGTGCCGCTGATCACGATGTCCGTCCCGTTCATGGTGAAGCTCGTGATACCGGGCGTGCTCGTGAATATGCCGGGGCCGGCTGCGGCCACCATCAAGCTGCCCGCGCCGGTGATGTAGGCCGGCGTGGTGTTGCTGTTGTAGATACCGGGCGACTGCGTGACGCCGTTCAGGACGAGCGCGCCAATCTGGTTGGTCGTGGCGAAGTCCAGTTGCAGCTTCGCGCTGCTGGCGATGCTGACGGTGGAATTTGCAGCCAGTGTCGCCTGCGCGAGTTCCAGCGTGCCAGCGCTGATGGTGGTGTTGCCGGTGTAGGTGTTGGCACCGGAAAGTGTCAGCGTGCCAGCGCCCAGTTTGGTCAGGCCGCCGTCCGTGGCATTGTCGCCACCAATATCACTATGAACCAACGCCTGGCCAATCGTGATGGCGAAGCCACCATCATCTATGATTGCGCCGCCATTCCGCACATTGGCCGCGCTGGCCGCGCCAGCGGCAAAGAAGCTCCCGCTGGAAGCCGTCGGCTTGAGCGTGCCGCCGTTGAAGTTGAAGACCCGGCTGCCGGTGGCCCGACCGGAGACAATGCCGCCGATGGTCAAGGTGCCGCCGTTCAGGTTGAACGTGTTGTCAACGGCGCGGCTCGCGTTGTTGTTCAGGTTGAGCACGCCGCTGGAACCGGCCCCGGCATGGTTGCCGCTCCACGCCGCGATGGCACCGCTGTTCAGGGTGACAAAGCTCGTGCTCGCGCTGGCGCCGGGATCCCAGCCGCCGGTGCTGAACTGAATATCTGTGCCAGCATTCAGATTCAGCGTGCCGCCGTTGACGGTCAATTGACCTTGGCTCGTGTCCCATTCGTTCACAATCACCCAGCGTTTATAGACCGAGGCGACGTTGACGGTGGTGCCCGCCGCGATGTTGACCTGGCCAATGCCGCTGCCCGCAAAGGCGAGGAGCAGGTCGCCTTCGGAATTGAGGATGCTGCCGCTGTTCACGGTCAGCGTGCCTTGACCGCCAGTGCCCGCATTTTGGCCGTCTAGGACGACCGTTTCCGCAGAATTGTTGACCGTGGCGGCGTTGATGTCCAGGGCGCCTGTGGATGCCCCGCTGGTGAGGGTTATCATGTGGATGTTTCCGGCGTTGAGGGTGCCGCCGGCGACGTTCAGCAAACCCGCGTTGACGGTCAGCCGGCCGCCCATTGAAATGCTGCTTCCGCTCAATGTCAGCGTGCCGTTGTCGGTCTTGCT
>JBEKRA010000214.1:0-4781 GCA_049519195.1 Verrucomicrobiota bacterium | reverse complement strand
CTGACCGACTTGATGCGCCGGCGAATGTCGCGCGTGGTGGGCATGAATTATTTATAAGTCTGCTTGAACTCCGTCACCGCCGCTTTCAAATCGTTGACGGTGGTGTCCTTCAATTCTTTTTCATTCGCGATGCGCGCCATCAATTCCGTCTTCCGGATCGTCATGAAATCCGTGAGCTTGTGCTGAAAGTCCTTGACCTTGCCCACCGGCACGTCGTCCACAAATCCGTTTTGCCCCGCCCACAAAACGACGACCTGCACTTCGACCGGCAGGGGGTTGTATTGAATCTGGTTGAACAACTCGACGATGCGTTTGCCGCGCTCGAGCTGCGCCTGCGTCCTGGCATCGAGGTCGGAACCAAACTGGGCAAACGCCGCCAGTTCGCGGAACTGGGCCAGGTCGCCCTTGATGCGGCCGGCGACCTGTTTCATCGCCTTGACCTGCGCCGCCGAACCGACGCGCGACACGGACAACCCGACGGAAATCGCCGGGCGCACGCCTTGATAAAACAAATCCGTTTCCAGATAAATCTGCCCGTCGGTGATCGAAATCACGTTCGTCGGGATGTAAGCCGAAACGTCGCCGGCCTGCGTCTCGATGATGGGCAGCGCGGTGAGCGAACCGTTGCCGTATTTTTCGCCGACGCGCGCGCTGCGCTCCAGCAAACGGCTGTGCAGGTAAAAAACGTCGCCCGGATAGGCCTCGCGGCCGGACGGGCGCTTGAGGACAAGCGAAACCTGGCGATACGCGACGGCGTGCTTTGACAGATCGTCGTAAATGATCAGCGCGTCCATGGCGTTGTCCATGAACCATTCGCCAATCGCCGCGCCGGCGAACGGCGCGAGATACTGGTTCGAGGCCGAATCGGACGCCGAGGCCGCGAGGATAATCGTGTAAGGCAGCGCGCCGGCTTCCTCCAAAACGCCCACGACACGCGCAATGTTCGACTGCTTCTGGCCAATCGCGACGTAAATGCTGTAAATCGGGCGGAAATTCTTGTCGCCGGATTCTTCAGCCGCCTTGTTGATGCGCGCCTGATTGATCATCGTGTCCACGCAGATGGTCGTCTTGCCGGTGGAACGGTCGCCGATGATGAGTTCGCGCTGGCCGCGGCCAATCGGAATCATCGCGTCAATCGCCATGATGCCCGTCTGCACCGGCTGGCTGACCGAACGGCGTTTGATGATGCCCGGCGCGATTTTTTCGACCGGATAAAATGCGGTTTCCTTGATCGGCCCCTTGCCGTCGAGCGGCTGGCCGAGCACGTTGACGACGCGGCCCAGCAGGCCTTTGCCCACCGGCACCTGCAACAGCCGGCCAGTCGTGCGGACTTCGTCGCCTTCCTTGATTTCGGTGTAATCGCCGAGAATGATGGCGCCGACCTCGGTCTCCTCGAGGTTGAGCGCAATGCCCGTGATGCCGTGGCCAAAATCCAGCATCTCGTTGAGCATCGCGTCGGTGAGTCCCTCGACTTTGGCCACGCCGTCGCCGATTTCGCGGACGGTGCCGACGTTCTGTTTGGCCGTCGCGAGTTTCACGCCCGCGATTTGGGCTTCAATTTCCTGCAATAAGTTGCTCATAAAATTCCGTCAAAAACTCTGTTCCAATTGTTCCAGGCGCGTTTTCACGCTGCCGTCATAAAGGTCGCTGCCCACCTGAATCCGCAGGCCGCCAATCAGCGCCGGATTCTCGCGGAACGAAATGTCCAGGCCGGCGCCGTAAATTTTCTTCATCCGGTCCGCCACATCCGCCTGCAAATCGGCGGCCAGCGGCGTCGCGCTTTCCACGCGCGCGGCGTGCTGCTCCACATCCAGTTGCACCAGCCGGTGCAGCCGCGACAATATCCCGACGTAGCCGCGCGGCTTTTTTGACACCAGCAGCGACACCGCCTGCCGGACGCGGTTCTCGTCCAGCAGGCCGTTGGCCAGGCAACCGCGGAACAGTTGCCGGGCTTCGCGCTGCTCTTGTTTGGAAATTTTCATGCCACGCTTCGCTTGATTTCAAATTTGAAATTTCAAATTTGAGATTTTCAGGCAGTCAGTTGTTTTTCCGTTTCCTCGGCGAGCCGTTTTTGGTCATCGGCGGTCAGCACCTTGCCGGTGACGGTCGCGGTGGTCTGCACGACCAGCCGTCCGACTTCGCGTTTCAACTCGGCGAGCATTCGCGTGTGGTCCTGCTCGGCGGCTTCGCGCGCCTTGGTCACGATTTGTTCGGCTGCGGCGATGGCCTTTTGCGTCTCGACCTCGCGCACGCGCGCGGCTGCCGTCCGCGCCTCCTCGATCAGCACGTTCGCCTGGTCGCCGGCCTGGGCCAGAACCGCCTTGCGGTCCGCCTGGGTCCTGGCGAGTTCGGCTTTGATCTTGTCGGCATTGGCCATGGCCTCGGCGATTTTCAGCCGGCGCGCCTCAAGCATCGAGAAAATGGGCCGGTAAGCCAATCTCCACAGGACGAAGAGCACAAACGAGAAGCTGATGAACTGCGCGATCAGCACCGGCCATTGAATGCCGAGGGTTTTGAGCGTGTCGCTCATAGACCGGCTTTGGGAATGATAATCCAGGCGAGGATCGCCATCCCTTCGGCCAGCGCCATGCCGAGCAGCATGACCATCAAAATGCGGCCGAACAATCCGGGGTTGCGGCTCATGGCCTGCACGCCGCCGGCGGTGGCGATGCCGATGCCGACAGCCGCGCCGCCAAAGGCGAGGCCGATGTGAACATTGCCAGTCATTTCTGCGAACATCATATTTTTTCCTATTGTTGGTTTTCGTTGCCGCCCCGGCATCCGATGCCGGGGCAAATTCAAAATTTTTAACGGCCGTTCTCCTCGTCCGCGTGCGTGCAAAGTGTGCCGACAAACGCAATCGTCAGCAACGCAAACACGAACGCCTGCAGCACGCAGACGAGCAGTTCATAGAAATAAAACGGCAGCGCGCTCAAGACCGCCACCCACAACGGCTTTTTGTTGAGCATCATTTCCAAAATGTTTTCGCCGCCAAAGATGTTGCCGTAAAGACGCATCGCCAGCGCCACCGGACGGACGAACAAAATCGAAATGGCCTCCATCGTCCCGACAAAAATAAACAGCAGCAGCAGCGGCGGCATCAGCCATTTGCTCGCCTTCATCTTGACGCCGAAGACGTGCTTGAGCAGGCCGAGCGGCCCGTTGTAGCGCACCGCCCAGAATAGGCTCATCACGAAAAAGATTCCCGCCATCGCCACCGTGAGATTCGCGTCGCTGGTTGGCGGACGGAAAAACGGCTTCTGCACATGCTCAATCGCAAATGGCATCGGGCTGTTTTTGTCCGGCGTTCCGAAACCGATGCTGCCCACGCCCGGAATCAAATCCACCAAATTCGAGATGACGATGAAAATGAAAAACGTCGTGGCAAACGGAAAGACCCAGCGCGTCACCTTTGCATCCAAAACATTGCCCATCAAACCCTCCCAACCTTCGATCAACGCCTCCATCACATTTTGCCCGCAGGTCGGGATTTCTTTCACCTTCCAGGTCGTGACGCGGACGATGACAAAAATCAGCGCCGCCACAATCCACGTGCAAATCATCGAATTGGTCACCGGCAATCCCAAAACCGTGAACAGCACGGGCGCCGCTTGCGGAACGACTTCGGTGGCAGTCCCAGCCTGCGGTTGCGCCGGCGCGGCAACGGCTCTCGCCGCCGGCCCGCTTGCCGCCAGCTTGCCCGAAGCCGGCTGCGCGTTCATGCTCGCCGCAAATATCGCGGCAAGGAACGCGCAGACGAAAATGATGGTGCCAAATCGCTTCACGCAAAAACATTTCTTCAGGCAACGCGGATTACCGTTTTGGTCAAACCGAATTGCGGGTCTGAAAGACCGGAGAGCTTGCCTTGTCGTGAAAAAATTCACAAGCATTTTTTGGATTTTTTTGACCTGGCGTGGAAATTAAAACCCGTTTTGGCGCAGCGATTCGGGCGTTTCGCTGCGGGCGCGCAATGCCCGCAAACTCAATGTGTCGTGGCGCTTGGCCAGCCGTTTGCCGGTCTCATCGCACCAGAGCTGGCAATGAAAAAATGCCGGCGGCGGCAGCCCCAGCGCGCGGTAAAGCAAAATCTGCCGCGCCGTGCTCACCAGCAAATCCGCGCCGCGCACGACCTCGGTGATTTGCATCGCGGCATCGTCCGCCACGCAGGCCAGTTGATACGCTGGAACACCGTCACCGCGCCAGACCACGAAATCTCCAAAATCCTTTCCGGCCACGAATCGCTGCCCGCCGCAATTGCCATCCACAAAGGAAATCGTCTCACCGTCGGGAACGCGGAAACGCCAACTGAATTTACGATCTCCGATTTCGGATTTACAATTTTGCCGGCATGTTCCGGGATAAATTGGTTCCGCATCGTCATTCGCGTGTGGCGCGTGAGTGGCGGCTTGGATGTCTTTGCGCGAACAGGTGCAGGGATAAATGAAATTGCCGGCGCGGAGTTTTTCCAGCGCGGCGCGATAAACATTCATCCGCTCGCTTTGGTTGTAGGGCGCGAACGGCCCGCCGCAGTCCGGGCCTTCCTGCCATTCAAAGCCGAACCATTTCAAGTCCTCAATCATGGCCGGGACAAATTCCATTTTGTAGCGCGTGGAATCCAAATCCTCGTTCCGCAAAACCAGCGTGCCGCCATTTTCCCGCGCCCGCTGCTGCGCCATCCAAAACGTCCGCGCATGGCCGAGATGCAAATAGCCCGTCGGCGACGGCGCGAGCCGCCCGCGATATTTTTGAATCGTGTTCACTCGCGTCAGGAGACTTGAAAC
>JBEKRA010000213.1:0-4797 GCA_049519195.1 Verrucomicrobiota bacterium | reverse complement strand
AATTCTCGGCGAACAAATCGGCGATGGTCCGGCGCACGTCCCAAAGGAACCGCTCGGACACCGCCGGGTTGTCCACGACGCGCCCGGTGAACGCGGGCAGATATTTCAGCGGGTCGTAGCCGCGGCGCTTCTGGAATTCCGCGCGAAAATCCTTCGTCCAGTTCTGGCCGCCGACCTCGTAGCTGTCAATCAACGAACTGTCGAGCGTCCTGCCGGCGAGCGGACCGATGTCGTCGAGAATTTTCTGCATGAACCCGGCCCAATGCGCGTCGAGCGCCGCCTTGCTGAACTTGTCGCACTCCAGGCCCGTGCCTTCGACGGGCGCGGGATGATTTTTCACGCCGGTCGGCGTGTAGCCGAGGCGCAGGATGACCCAATTGCCGGCAGGAACGCGCCAGTTTAATTTTCCGTCCGCCGTCAGTTTGGAAGTGAGGTCAACAACCTTCCGCTTATCAATTGCCCCGGCGGTGGAGTCTCCGACCTTGGGCGACGACAGAACAGCATTGCCGTTCCGACCGTCCTTCGCGTCAAGGTTGGCAATCGTTGCCCCGGCATCAAGCGCGGGAAAGGCGAGCACGGCGATGTCGCGGTAAAAATCCAGCGTCGTGGGCGGCTGCGGGAGCGCGGCGTTGAAATTCGTCGGCCCGGTGACGCGCATTTCGCTGGTGGTGACGCGCTGCATGGCGTTGGTCGCGGTGTTCCACGGTCCGCCGCTGCTGGACCAGCCGGCGCAATTTTCCACGCACATTTCGAGACCCAGGCGGCTGGCTTCCTGCATGGCGAATTTGAAATCCGCCCGCCATTCCTGGCTCATGAACGGCACCGGGCCGCGCGGGATGCCAGAGTCCACGTTCACAATCGTCGCGCCGCCGAGGCCGATTTGCTTCATCGCTTCAAGGTCGGCGGTGATGCCGGTCCTGGTGATGTTGCCGTTCATCCAATGCCACCAGGTCTGCGGTTTGGCGGAATCCGGCGGTGAGTGGAAGCCGGCTTCCAACTGGTCGGCTGGCGCGGCGGAAGCGGTGAGGGAAAACAACACCGACGCCAGGACAGAGAGAGAAATTCGTTTCGATTTCATGCGTGTGTCCGAATGGGTGACGCCAAGATGCAGCCACGCCACGTCACAGACAAGATCAAATCAAATCACGAACGAACTGCGCGCGAAAAAATTTGCGCTTCCGGCCCAAAATGATAGATTTCGGAAGATTTCGTTTTTCATTTGCTTCCATCAAGGACTGTGAAGTTACAGGCAGAACGTTGGGTTGCGCCTGTTTTGGTTGCGGCAAACGTAACACGCCATTGAACCCAAGTGCGCTCATGAGCTGGTCGAACCGGGACAGGTTTTTCGGCAAACCCACTTCCGAAGCGCCAGTGTCGCCATCTCCAATCCTTGACCCGCCAACCCGCCGAACTTGGAAAGGCCGCTGCTCATGAAAATATTCCTCATTTGGGTGAACGATGAGAATTTCTACCGGCTGCTGCCACAGGATTTGGGCGGTTCAAAACCCGGCGACGCGCGCGTGAAGGTGATGGGCTTCCCGCCGCTGGGCATCGAAACGCTCGCGCCCGTCCTGCGCCAGCACGGACATCAGGTCCGGATGTTCGACACATGCCATCCGGAGATGAAAGTGCCGGACATCGCGCAGGCGCTGCGGGACGATCCACCGGATGTCGTGGCACTATCGTTTTTGTCCACGACGACTTATCCGGGAGTAAAGAGCATGGCCCAGGTGGTCAAGGACGTGATGCCAAACGTGCCGGTCATCTGCGGCGGCGTTTTTGCCACGATGAACCAGGAGCGGATCCTGAAGGATTGTCCCAACATTGACGCCGTGGGCGTTGGCGAAGGCGAGGAGCTTCTGCCGGATTACCTTGACCACTTGGACAATCCGGCGAGCGTGGCCGGCCTGATCTGGCGCGACGGCGAGAAAATCGTCAAGAACATGCCCCGGCCGATTCTCAAGGATTTGGACAAGTTTCCGTATCCCGACCGGATGTCGCTGCCGATTGATTACATCGAATCGCTGCCGCTCGACGTGCCGGCGGTTCTCTCGCTGGAAAAATTCTGCACGATGCAAACCTCGCGCGGCTGTCCTTACACCTGCATTTATTGCGACATCCCGGCACTGACCAACGGCAAGTGGCGCTACCGCTCGCCGGAGCACGTCCTCGGCGAAATGCAGCAGCTCCACGACCAGGGCTACCGCTCGATTTATCTGACCGACGATCATTTCCTGCTGAAACGCGAACGCATCAACGAAATTTGCCAGTGCATCATTGACCGCAAGCTCGCGTTCAAATGGGGCTGCGAAGGCCGCGTGGATTCCGTCGCGGTGGATCAACTGCCAATCATGGCCAGGGCGAACTGCAATTTCCTCGCGTTTGGCGTGGAGGCGGGAACGCAAAAAATCCTGGACCGGCTCGACAAGCGGCTGACGCTGGCGCAAATCGAAAAAGCGGTCAGCGAGGCCAAGCGTTGCGGCATCGAGCGGGCGCACGGATTTTTCCTCGTTGGTTCGCCGGGGGAAACCGAGGAGGACATTCTGGAAAGTTTCCGCTTCTGCGCGCGGCTCAAGCTCGACACTTTCGGCTTCAACCGGCTGTGCGTTTATCGCGGCACGCCGCTGTGGCACGAGTATGTCAAACGCGGCATCCTCGACGACGAGCGCGACTGGGACAAGTGGTTTAAGTGTTCGGACATTGACCCGACGGTGCTGCCCAGCGAGGTGGTCAACCGCGCGCGGCAAAAGGGCTACGCGCTGCTGTTTGCCCGGCGGATTTTCTTCCGCCCCATCCAGACCTTCAAGCTGATCCGCACGCTGGGACGGCACATGAAATACGCCGACATCTTCCGGCTGTTGAGCAGCCCGTTCCGGCGGCGGAAATTAAATCGCAAGCCGGAGCTGCCGGCCGGGATGATAGAACTGGGTTTGACCGCGCCCATCAGGACCGCCATCACCGACGGGTGAAGTTGTAGCGGGGATTCTGGCGGTGATAAAGGAACACAGGATGTGAACGGATCGGAGCGCGGACATTCCTGTCAGCCCGTGCGTCGTGCCAGGCGCATGCATGGAACAAGCCGGCAAGAATGCCAGCGCTCCGGGTAACAGCACTGATTTCAAGTCCGACACGTAGGCGTCCACGGCGCTGGAGGGCGGTTCGGCAAACACGGCGTTTGCCTGTCGAGGAAAGAGGTTTTTCACCCCGGCGAGTCCGCGCAGTTGTTACTCGAGCCGGCCCGCCACGGCGCTGGCATTCGCGGCGCGACGCAGCCATGCGCCCATTCAAGCAACCGGCGGAGGCAAGAAGCAAATTACGGCGCGGCTCCGGGAAGGGACAATGTCACCTGCTGGCCGGCGATATTCAGAGCCACCCTGTCCTTGCCCAGTTGTTCGCAACGCACGGTGATCATGCCATTGGGTGTTTCCATCGAACGCGAATCGCCTTGGAAAACGGTGTAGGTCTTTACGCCGGTATAAATCATCGCCGACGGCTTGCCGCCACCTACGATGCCTTTCAAGGAAAAGCCTTTTATGGTTTCGCCGACCCGTTCCACAGGGACCGGTCCGTTGAGATTGGCAGCGGGTTGTGCCGGAGTTGCGGCGGATTTATCCCGCGCCCCGGCGGCCGGGGGTGGTGTGGTGGAATTTGCGGTTTCGGGTTTCGCCGGAGATTTTCCGCCGATGGTGTTTTTGGTTTTTGCCTTGTTCGTTGTTTGAATAACCGGCGCCAGACGGTTTGGACGGTTTGTTTCGACGGCGGCTGGATGTCCTCCGTCAACGTCCCCAAAAGGTTCGTTCCGGGCTTGCATGGCTGACGGCCTCAAATCGCCCATGAGCGCCCCGATGAGCCAGAGATTCATGACAAACATGATCGCGCCTCCCACAACAACGGTGAAAACAACATCCACGATTTCCGCCTGGGTGGCTTTGCTGACGCATACAAACAGCACGATGAAATAGACCGGAGCAGACATGAAACCGGCAAAATCCTGGAACCAAGGTTCAAGAAAATAAGTCAGGATGCTGTTCAGGCCGCATGCAAGGAATGCCGAAAAGATCAATCCCGTAAATTTGTATTCGAGGTTTTGGAGCTTGATCATGATCCAGAGCGCAACGGTGAGAAACACCGATTCGATGGCAATCTCAATGGCCAGGCTGAAGACGACGGGATTCATTTGGCTGATTTTATTGAACCATGTCAGGCAGTCAATGTTGTTGGTGGCGGTATCATTTGGAGGGGTGCGGGACAAAATTCTTCGTGGCGCAGATTCCCAAATCCGCTGTATCGCCGATTTTCAATCGGCTGGGCGCGGGATTTTCAACGCCCGACGGGTTGGCCAAAGGTCTGCGGATTGGAAATCCGCGATACCGCAGGATGCGATCCTGCGCTATGAAGAATTTTGTCCCGCGCCCCAGCGTTATTCATCCGCAAGGTTGGACTTGCAAATTTCCCCGGAAACGGTTTCGATGTGCGGAATTTCAACTGAACAGGCCGGCTTGTTCCGCGGCCGATTAAAAATATTGTTATGGCTGAATTCAAATTTTCCTGCCCGCACTGCGGCCAGCACATCCAGTGCGATTCGGGCTATTCCGGCTCGCAAATCAACTGCCCGTCGTGCCAGCAGGCCATCGTCGTGCCGCAGGCGCCGCACTCTGCCGCCGCGCCACCCGCAATGCCCCCGCCACCACAAGCACCGCGGGCAGCATATGCTGCACCGCCGCCACCCGTTCCGCCGCCGTCGGCCCCTTCGGCAAAATTTAGCACCGTGGTTCCTGTAACTGGCAAGCGATTTGC
>JBEKRA010000212.1:0-4814 GCA_049519195.1 Verrucomicrobiota bacterium | reverse complement strand
CAAGGTTGTCGGGCGCGCGATGGAGTAGAGATGAAATTCGTCGAAGGCCTTTTCAGTGACGGCGGGAGCTTCTGCCACTGAATTCATGTTAAAACCAACCGCTCGCCGCGCAAGCATCGGCATCGGCTGCTGGATTTTATTCACGTCGCCGGCCATCAATTGGATTTTGGCGTTCTCAAACGTCTTGCCACTGTTGTTATTCATCGTAATCCAGCCGACCAAATCCACAAAGTCGCCCTTTTCCGGCGAAACGAGATTGTAGCTGGCACTCCAGTCGAATCCTCCGGTTACGTAACCGACCTCGGCATCGAATTTGCCGGGCTTGTCGGATTGCAGCAGCCAGTTGAAAGCGGGCTTGAGCACCGTGTCGTCGCCGAGATTGGGAAAACGAGGTTCGCCCGGCAGGCTGAATTGCAGTTTGCCGTTCACCTCGATGATGGGCTGTTCCGGGCTGCCGCCAGGCACGAAACCGCTGCGGACGATTTTGCCGGGAATGATTTCTCGCGTCTGCGTGTTGTCCTTCATCCGCAGATTTTCAAAATCAACCGTCTTGCCCTCGAACAGCGACAGGAGCAATTCCTGCGATACCGGGTCGTTGCGATAATTTTGTTCCAGAATTTGCAGCGAATGTTTCCCCGCCGGATCGCGCAAAATCACCGAGTCCGGCTCGACTTGCGCGGTCGCGCCGGCGTAGCGGACGGTGTTGACGCCGGATTGCAGATCGAGCGGCACGGTGTCGCGCACGACGGCGAAGTTCTGGTTGTAGATGGTGAGCGCGGGCTGGCCGCTTGCGGTTGTCGCAAACAGCGCGCCGGCTATCAGGAGAATTGGAATGGAATTTTTCATAATGTTTTTTCCTCGGATTTTCGCGTCATTCAATATTGTCGGGAATCAATGGCATGGTCAAAGCCGAAAATTGCCAGCCCGGCGTAAAAATGTCGGGGAAGCATTCTATTCCTTTTCCGTCTCGTCAGTGACAATTTGCTCCAATAAAAAAGCGTGGAGCGCATTCTTCGTGGCGTCGTTTTGGAAAACCCTTCGCGGCAGCCAGTCCACCGTTCCATCAATGAAATAGACCAGCACACCCTCGTCGCAGTTTCTTGCGCCGTCAAGTTCATCCCAGGCGCGGTCGAACACGCCTGCGCCCGGCGCTTCGATGTGAATTCCCCCATTCGTAAATTCCAGCGTCAAATCCTGCGCGGCCGGGGCGGTTTCCCGGATGTGCCGCCGTCTCAAGAAAGGCCGGACGACATTGCTCCACAGAATGCTGACGCCGAGCGTGAGCCAGATGAGCGGCAACCACCATTGCCGGTCTTTCAAATATCCGGCAAAAAACGCGACGGCGCCAAACAGCCACATCCATCCCATTCCGATGATGAGCCATCGCACGCCCCGCCTCATGCCTGACACGGCGGTTTTCTCTGCTTCAAACGCCTGGATCAAATCCTCATTTGTGCTGGTGAAGCTGATTCGATAAGGCAGACGAAAATCTCCGCTGTCCAGCGCAGCCTTGAGGTCGCGCGGCAGACGCGCCAGATGGCGTCGCTTCAGCCAGTCGCTTGCCAGCAGAATGGCGATCGGCAGGCAGAAAAACAGGAAGACTAGAAAAACGGCAGATTTGGCGTTGTCGCTCATTGGCAACCCGGTTTACCGCGCGAACGGATCCATCGGAATCGTTTTGCCGCAATAAATGCAAATGGCCCGCTTGCCGGAATTGACGCGTCCGCAGGCGGGGCAGGTGACCGGCACATGTTTTGGCGACTGGCTGTCGCGCATCTCAATCTCTGTGATGACCTTCACCAAATCCTCGTCCGTGTAATTGTGCTGCGTTTTAATGAACAGCCACAACGCCTCGGTGATCATCAGCAGCCGGTCAATGTCATGCTGCATCAATTCGACACCGGTCTGCGCCTCTTTGGCAGTGGCCCGCGCCTGCCCGGCTTCCAATGAAGCGCCTAAATTCGACAAGCCGACGCCGTATAAACTGGGGTAGAACATAATTTATGTGAAAGGTTGGCCAACTTTAGGAAAACCCGCGCGATTGGCAAGGCAAATGGCTTCCGCCGAGCGCCGTGAGCGCGCGGGATATTTGTGGTTGCCGGATAGCTCACACCACATTCAAAACACGTAGCATCGGGGCTGTGCCCAGACAAATTTGCCGGGAAGCACAATTTTTGATTTTGACGGCATCATCTTGGAAGAATAATCTGTTTTGGAAATATGCACTGGCTTCAACGTGTGTTCCCTTCACGGTCGTGGCCGTTCATCATCTTTGTGTTCATCCTTGCCGCGGTCCTGATTGGCGGTGATTATTACCGTGGCCTCCTCAAACGCCGGGGTCTGACGCGCGTGGCCACCACTGTCCGCCGCGCCTTTGCCGATAAAACCCGCATGCCGGAATTGAAGATGGAACGCAGCACCCTTGAATTCCAGTTGCGCGGCCTGCCCCGGAAGTTTCCAATCCTCACCAATGCCGCGCTGGCGCGCGACTGGTCGGCAAGCACCAGCATGGCACGGCTCGATCGTGATGTTGCCGAAGCTTGGAACAGCTATTGGAAGCAGGTATCGCTCCTGGTGCTCGAAGCCAACCACCGACTGGAATTTTTTGTTACCCTCCAGACAGCCTACGACCTGGACCTGGGCCAGCTCATCCGGGACTGGACCATCACCAACAAACCGGCCGTTTTGTTGAACCTCCGGGCCAACAAGTTCGCCTCCCTGTTCACCAACCCGGTTTATCTTGACGACCGCAACAAGTTTGAGGCAGCCGCGGCAAAAATCACCGACGACAAGATCCTGAACTTGCGTGAAGCTTATTGGACGGCGCTGGTGCCGGAGGCGACGAATCTGAATCCGAAGCTTTGCGACTACGGCCGGGCCGCGCTCGCGCTGGAAACCAAGTCGGCGGAAATCAAACGGCAGATGGGCGCGCTGACGGAACAGCTTCGCGATCTGGGCGAAGTTCCAGAGCCGGCCACCGGCGAAAGTGTCGAAATAACAACTGTGGTCCACGCACCCGAACCTCCTTTGAACAGCAGAGAATTCTTCAAGACTTACATTCCCCGATCTAGGGACTTTGTGACCATTGAAATCGCCACAATCATAATTGGGTTTTTAATCACCCAGCCGATGGAACTTCGTTCCCGCCGCTGGCTCAAAATCGGGGCTTCGATGGCGCTGGTTTATTGGGGTTTGCTGACCTTGGAGGTGCCGGTAAGAATTGATGTTACTCAACGTCAAGAAAGCATCCTGGCCTTTTTGGGATATGTGCTGCCGGCGGCTTTCCTCGCGGCGATATGGACCGGGGACATCTGTTATTTCACCACCAAGATTGCCATGAACCTGATTGATTCACCCGAAACGTCGGGGCCTCCGGTTTCCCCTCATCGGTCGGCCAGGCTGGCGGCAAATCAGGGCGATTGGGGAGACGCGCTACGATTCGTGAAATCAAAACGTGTGGAGGATCACAGTAATTATGAAACCCTGGTGTTGAAAGCCAAACTTCACCAGCAAATGAATCACAGATGGCGCGCGAAACGAACCCTGAAAAGGGCCCTGCGCAAGCCGGACTTGACCGACAGCCAGCGGCGGCATCTTGAATATTTGCTGTCCAGCGTGGACGACCGGACGAACACCTGCTGGAAAATTTGAGCGGTTGGCCAGCTCGTAAAAATCGCCGCTTCAGCGCACTCACCACCGACGGTCGCGCTGCCACTAATCCCGAATTTCGAAGTCGGCTTGCGGGTAGCTGTGACGCCCCGTCGCAGAATTGTGCTGGCGACGCCCTCGTCGCCAGTTGGATGGGCGGCTTTTTCGATGGAGTGAAACATGCGACGAGGGCGTCGCTGCCACCCTTCGGTGACGAGGCGTCACCGCTACTCGCGCCCGGCAACTTCGGAATTCGGGCTAATGGAATCATTCGCAAAGTTTCCGGCCTTGACGGAGCCGAAGACGCGCGGCATCGTTCTGAAGAATCTCCAATTTCCGGCACGCTTAACGATGTGCAAGCCCGCCCCGTGGGCGGCGGCAATCGCTTCAGCGAGTGGAACGAGCCAAAATGTTTTGGAGATAAAAGCCATGAAAATTATTGTTGTAATTTTAAGTCTGGCATTGGTTGCAAGTGCGCTTTTGATTGCGCTCCTCACCCTGAAAGTCGCTCAACTGGAGAAACAGTTGAAGCCGGTCAAAGCGCAGCAGGCCTTGGAAATCAGACAGAAGGCGCTCCATGAACAATTTGTGAAGCGGTATGCGCAGGACGAGCAGAAATATACCAAGGAGCAACTGAACGATGCCGAACAATTGTATCAGACAGCCAATCAGAAATGGGGAACGCCGGAGGCCATCACCAATCTGCAGGCGATGATCAAGAAATATCCCGACCTCGACCGCACGGGTTGCGCGGTGCTGTATCTGGCCCAGATGTCCAAAGGCGATGACCGCGCCAAGTATTTGCAAGATTGCATTGACCAATACAACGACTGTTTTTACGGCGACGGCGCGCAGGTGGGGCCTTACGCGCGGTTTATGCTGGCCCAGGATTACCAGGACAACGGCGAGACGGCAAAGGCGAAGGCGTTGTTCGATGAAATCAAGGCCAAGTATCCCGACGCCATAGACCACAGCGGCAAGCTGTTGGTGGACCTCATCCAGGCCGGTAAAAAGTGAAATGAAAAGCGTGAGGCGGGGAAGCGGATGACATTTTAGTTGGAGCGCGAGTTGTCCCAACTCGCAGCGGATGGGCGGGTGGAAGACGCGGGAAACTTTCCAGCGTTGTTTGAATTCGGGCGTGCTGCGGCTTGGGACAAGCCGCGCTC
>JBEKRA010000211.1:0-4839 GCA_049519195.1 Verrucomicrobiota bacterium | reverse complement strand
TCGCCGGGGCGCTGGCGGCGGTGATTGGATTTTCAACCCGATTTCCGAAGTTGCCGGGCGCGAGTAGCGGTGACGCCTCGTCACCGAAAGTTGGCGGCGACGCCCTCGTCGTATTTTTCACACCATCGGGAAAGCCTCCGATCAAACTGGCGACGAGGGCGTCGCCGGCACTTTTCTGCGACGGGGCGTCGCAGCTACCCGCGGGCCGGCTTCGGAATTCAGGTTAAGCAGTTCGCGATGAGCCTTCTCATTTCATTTCCGGCGGGCGCGGGGCGAAGGCTTTGATGGAAAGGCCGTCCGCCGTTGTGCTGCCTGCATAGACGGAAAAGTAAAAGTATTTGGAAACTTGGTCGTAATCCGGCAGCAGCGAGAAATCCAGCCAGTCACGGACTTGCTTCGGCAACGCCGCCATGGGATTCATGCCGCCCGCGCTGTCGTTCGCAGACTGGTTATTGAGCATTTTGAAAAGTGAGCGCAGGACTTCACGCTGGTTTTGGTAGCCGAACAGGCCGCCGCTCGTGCCTCCGACATGCGACGCGGCATCAACCAAACCGGGCGTCCCGCTCAACGGTTTGGGCAGTTTTTCGCTGCTGCGCAGATATTCTTCGAGCGTGGAAACGTCCGTGGACAACGCCACGTAGCCGCTGGTGGAGGTGATGTAAAGCGAACTCACCGGGGCCGCCTTTGTGCCGCCAACGCGCTGGCCGGGCAGGGGCATGGTGTAAATTTTGTGGCCTTGAAAAACGTGCGGTTCGGGCGCCTTTTGACGCCGGGACATCGAGAGCGCGAGCAAATCCTTGATGGCGGTGGCGGCCGGACCGCCTTTTTCCACGCCAATGAGATAAAGCGACGGCGCAGCGTTCAAGTCCGCCAGCGATGTTCCGGCGGGCGCCTTTTGATAACTGATGAAATCATCGCCGAGATTATCAATGAGGTTTTTGCGAAGGTCAAAATCGGGGTCGTTTTTTCTGGCATTGGCATTGGCCATGTTGATGGCGGAGTCGAGACTGGCCGTCGCCATGGGCGAGATTTCGCCGAGCATTTTTTCCAGCTCGGCCCAGGCGTTCTGGCCATCCAGCCGCCAGCGCCAGAATTTCACCACGTTGGCGGGAACGAACGTCTGCGGCACCGCGCTCTTGTGCGCGGCGGCGAAAATTTTGAGCAGGCCTTTCCGGTCCGCCTCCGGCGCGGCAACGAAAAAGTTGGCCTGCGAGCCGTCGCGGGTTTCGCGGTAGGCGAAGCTGGCGCTCTTGACGCCGGTCAAACCCGTGGCGTCGAGAATTTTGTCCAATTGCGGCGCCGCCATCGGGCTCGGCGCCTGGGGATTCTGCTTTTGCGGAGTGTGGGCGAGCACGTAGAAAAGGGTCTTCGCGTTCAGCCAGCCGTAATACAGCGGCGCGTCGCGGAACTGCGAAAGTTTGTCGGCGGCAAAAATCGCGTCGTCGTTCAGCGTCGGCAGCAGGCTGGCGCCCAAATGCGCGGCGACCGGTTCGACCGCCTTCACGGAACTGCCGACGATCAGCAGCGATTCAAACTGGCCCACCACGAGTTCGGCGGGCTTTTCCGGACTGGGTTCCTTGCCGAGTTCCCGCACCGGCTGGCGTCGGGGCAGAATGCCCGCGAGCATCGGGACGTTGTTGGTCGAAATTGTCACGACGGAGAACGAAATGCCGCGGACGTTTTCCGTGCGAATCGGTTTGCCGTCATCCGTCCATTTTTTCTTCAGCGTGTCGAGATTGGTTTTAAGCAGGCTGCTTTTGTCACCGGTGTCCAGAAGCATGACCACGCCTGGCAATGGTTCGTCGCCGCCGGTCCAGCCGTTTTGCGTGACGGCGAATGTGAACTGGCCCTGCGGCAAATCCGCAAAATCGGAAAGTTTCACGCCGAGGTTCTGTTCCAGCGGCGCGACCAGTGTTTGCTCGAACTTGGCGGTGAACTTGTCGTGGAACGGCTTCATAGCCGGGTCGCTCCAGAAAAGCCACTGCGGCGATTGATGGGCGGCGGCGCGCAGCGCCGCGCAATCGGGAATTGTTAGGAAAAACAGCGTGTCCGACGGCAGCAGATTCTCGGCGGGCGGAATCGCCGCGTGCAGGGAAGCGGTGAAGGATAGTGAAAGCAAAATTGTCAGTAATTTTTTCATAAGATTTTCATCCGCGCTTGATGCGGCTTGTGAGCAGACTAAATCAGAACCCTTCCGGCTGTCCATTATAATCCGGCCCGGAAATTATCACCTGGCTTCCGCCGGCTTCTGTTTCGTGCGGCCGGGCGGTTCGAGATAGCGATATGGGTTGTTCGGGTTGTCGGTCGAATAGGCGAAGGCGTCGCGGTGGTCGAGAAAGTTTTTCACCAGCTCGACGGGAATCGCAAAACCCAGCCCCTCGCCGAAGGTGATTTTCATGTTCGTCACGCCCACGACATCGCCGGCCATGTTGAACAGCGGGCCGCCGCTGTTGCCGGGATTGATCTGCGCGGTGGTTTGCAGGTAAAGCTCGCCTTCCAGTTCGCGCGTCTTGGTGCTGATAATGCCCTGTGTGACCGTGCGTTCGAGGCCGAGCGGGCTGCCGATGGCAAAAACGGAATCGCCGACGGTCAGCGCGTCCGCGTTGCCGAGCGTGACGAATTTGAACTTCGGCGCGTTTTTGTCTTCGATGTGCAGCAGCGCGAGGTCGTGGAATTTGTTGATGGCGATGATGCGCACCTGCTTGTAAGTGTCGCGGGCAAGCTGGCCGTCGGTCTGATGATAAATCTCCACGGAAATTTCCGTCTCACCCTCTATGACGTGGAAGTTCGTGATGAGATAGCCGTCGGCGTTGATGAAAAAGCCGGAACCCAGGCCTTGGGGCGTGCGGACCTGGATGACGGCCTCGCCGATTTGCTTGACCAGTTCCTGCACGTCGCGCGGCGAAACGGGCCGGGCGCTGGCGGAATAGAATTGCGGCGTGTTGACGCTGACGAGCAGGTTGGACGCGGCTGCTGCCGGCGACACGGCCTCGACGGCCTTGGAAATTTTCGTAATGATGCTGCGCGGCACGACGAGCACCGTGTAGCCGACGTCCACGACGACGGAATCGGACTTCTCGGCGAGGATTTTGCCGGTGATGGCGCCATTGCCCTTGAGCTGGAGGGTGTCCGCGGGCGCGGGATTTGCGGCGCAGAGAACCAGGGCCAGCAACACAAAATGTTTCTTTAACGACATTGCCGGACGATAATGGAACAAGACGGTTTTGACAAGCCGCGTGCAAACGGACATTTTCCGTGAGAACCGCCGTTGATAGCCCGGGTGCGGGCGGAAGCGAAGACGAAATGGATTATGCGCGCTGGACATCCGGCAATCGCGACTTAAAATGGCGGACAAATAATCAACATATCGAAACTTATGTCGCTGTTTGGCGCAACAAGCGCTGATTTTTGCCAGTGGAGATTGCTATTATGTCAACATCATCCCCCAAAAAAATCCTGTTTATTGGCGAACACCCAAAATGTCTCCGCCTCTTGCGCAAACATAAGTTTGAGGTGAAAAGCGCCGGGCGGCTGGCGGATGGGCTGGCCGAAATGAAGGCCGGACACCCCGATTTGGTGCTGCTGGCATTGGCGTTGCCGGACAGTAAAGGAGTGGAGACATTCACCAGGGTTCACGAAGTGACGTCCAATGTGCCCATCGTGACGCTGGCGGCGTCGGAGGAGGAGGAACTGGCCGAGGGCACAATGCGATTGGGCGCGCAGGATTATTTGCTCACGTCGGAACTGACCGGCGCGATGCTGTCCAAAACCATCCGCAATGCCCTCGCGCGCCACTTGATTCGCAAGGAAGATCAACGGGCCAGGCATCTGCTGAAGCTGCTCATGGACAACATCCCCGACTTGATTTATTTCAAGGACATCGCCAGCCGGTTCATGGTGATCAACCGGGCACTGGCAAAGCGGTTCGGCCTGGCCGATCCGCATCTGGCGGTGGGCAAGACGGACGCGGACTTTTTCACGCCGCTGCATGCGGAGCGGGCGTTGGCCGACGAACAGCGAATCATCCAAACCGGCGAGCCGCTGGTGGGCTTTGAAGAAAAAGAGACCTGGCCTGATGGTCATGTGACCTGGGTGTCCACGACGAAAATGTTGTTGCGCGACCGATCGGGAAAGGTTTTTGGCACCTTTGGCATGTCACGTGACGTCACGGCACACCGGCAGGTTGAGGAGACCCTTGCCGAGCGCACCGCCGAGCTTTCGAAAGAACGCCTTCTCTTGCGCACGCTCATTGACAACCTGCCGGACGGCATCTACGCCAAGGATGCCGCCGGCCGGAAGACGCTGGCCAACCCGGCTGACTTGAAAAACCTCCGCTGCAAAACCGAGGCCGAAGCCATTGGCAAGAGCGATTTCGATCTGTTTCCGAAGGACATCGCCGAAAAATTCTGGGCCGACGACCAGAAGGTTCTTGCCGGACAGCCTGTCATTGACCGGGAGGAATATTTCATGGACGAGAAAGGCAAGAAACGCTGGCTGTTGACCAGCAAGCTGCCACTGCGCGATCAAGGCGGAAAGATTGTCGGGCTGGTGGGCGTGGGGCGTAACATCACCAGACGGAAACAAGCGGAAGAGGCGCTGGCGCTGGAACGCCTCCTTTTGCGCACGCTGATTGACAACCTGCCCGATATCATCTTTGTCAAAGACGCTGAAAGCCGGTTCACCGTCACGAACACGGCCTGCACCAAACAACTTGGGTTCAGCCGTCCGGAAAAGGTTTTGGGCAAGAGCGACGCGGATTTTGTGGCTCCGGAGCTGGCGGCGCAGTATCTGGCCGACGAGCAGGCGTTGATGCGGTCAGGACAGCCGGTGACCAAGGAG
>JBEKRA010000210.1:0-4843 GCA_049519195.1 Verrucomicrobiota bacterium | reverse complement strand
CCTTTCCCGACGCTTGCCGAGCAATGCTCGGCGCTCCACTGCCAAACCACAGCAGATTTTCCTGCACGACGCGGACATAATCGAAAACTTTCGCCAGCCGTTGCGCGCAGGCGTCGTTGCCGAATTTGAAATCCGCCAGCCAGACATCGAACATTCCGTCGAGCAGCTCGCGCGCCCGCGCCGAGCCGTAAGCGTTTGTTTTCCAAACCAGCCGCGCGGAATCCGGCAGCACCGCGACGAGTTCGAGCGCGGCGGGCAGATGAATTGTCGGCTCGCCGCCGAGCAGCATGATGGTCCGCGCGCCGTTGTCCAAGGCGCGTTCGGCGCGTTCGGCCATTTCCGACGCGTCAAAACTGCCGCCCGCCTTCGCGTCCCAGCTCTCCGCGCCGGTGATGCAAAAGTCGCAACGCAAATTACATCCACTCAATGCAATTGCGAACGTGGGGATCAATTCCAATTCGTCCGAGACCTCAATCTGCGCGGAAAAAAATCGCGGCCTGGCTCCGGCGTGACACAAGCCTTGCCCGCCCGCGAGCCGATTGACGCCGCAATCATGCGCGCAGAGGCGGCACTCCGCCAGCATCGCCTTCGCGAGGCGGGCGCGTTCACGCGCGAGCGCCGGACGTGTTGGTGGCACAGGAGTCCCGACTGTGAGTTTCGGTTTCAAGCTGCCCGTTTTGAAACACACAGGCGAGACGCCTGTGCCACTACGGTCGGTTCGTAGTTTCGCCTTGTCAATGCAGTGGTTCTGCAAAAAATTCATAATTCAAGCTGGCTGATGCGGTCCGACGGAACCATGCTGCCGGCGCGGCTCATCAGCCATTTGTGTTTGAGCCAAAGATAAAGCCAGCCGGTCAAGCCGCCGGCCGCCATGATGATGGCCGTGACCAGCCCGGCGGTGGAAAACATGATCAGAAAACCGGCCGCGCCCGCGACCAAGACCAGTTTCCACACGACCATTTCGCCGAAGGGAAAAACGGAAATGCTTTCATGTCCGCAGAGAAAGCCCCAGCCAATGAGCAGCCCGAACATCATAGGCGCGGCGCCCACCAGCGGCAGCGGATTGGAAGATTGCAGGAGCACTTTGGCGAGGCCGGCGCCCGCCGCCGACACGAGGCAATAGCGCCAAAATTCGCCCCGTGACCAGTGGCGTTCGAGCAATCCTCCCATCATCACCAGCGCGATGCCATTCATGAGAAAATCCATGATTCCCGCCGGCAACAGCGCATAGGTTACGAGCCGCCAGATCTGGCCGCTCCAAAATTTCGGCCCGCTCACCGCAAGCCAGTCACGCAAATCAAAGGCATGAAGATATTTTCCGATGACCGCCGCCAGCCAGGCCGCCGCCAGCAGACCCAGCAAAATCCGCACGCCGGGCGTGAGCGAAGCAAGAAATCTTTGCAAGAAGTTTTTCATGGTTCAGCCGCCAAACAAATTTTTCCACCACTTCCGCAACGGCGGCGGCGGGATGTTCGCCGCGGATTTTTGCAGCCGCTGCGCGATCTCCGACGGCACGGCGGTTTGCGCCGCGTCAAATCGCAGCAGTTCGTCCGGGTTGGAAAATTCTTTTGCCGCTTGCGCCTGCGTTTGCTGTTCCGCGACGTGTTCCTGTTCCTGCTTTTGGTCAAGTTTCGTTTGCTGTTTCATGTTTCGATCTCCTCAAGCGGTCTTTTCAAAATGCGCGGCAAAGACCTTGCGGGCGCGATGCAGTTTGCCGCGCACGGCATCGGCGGACTGGCCGACGAGCGCTGCGATTTCGTCGTAGCTCAATTCCTCGTCCGCGACGAGCAGCAGCAGCAGGCGGTATTCGTCGGACAAGGCATCGAGGGTTTTCTGGATGCGCTGTCCAAGCTCCTTGATTTCCAAAACGCGCAGCGGAGAATCGGTCCTGGCAGCGGCGTTTTCCCAGATGGATTCGTCCGCGCTGGTGACTAGGTTTCGGTTGTGCCAGCTTTGGCGGAGATTGCTGCAATGATTGATGGCAATGCGGTAAAGCCACGCCCGCGCCGAGGAGTCACCGCGAAAATCGCCCCACTTTTTGAAGGCCTTGAGAAACACGTCGTGCGTCGCGTCCTCGGCCTTGTGCGGCTCGCCCAGAAGCCGGAGTGTCATATAATAAATCTCGCGGCTGTGCGCTTGATACAACTCCGCGAATTCGTCCGACGCCAGTTCCAAAACCGGCCGGCCCGCGCCTTCGGCTTCTGTTTTAATTGGATTGTCCACAAGCGTTTCCACTCCAATTTGACAAACCATACCCCTTCGCGTCACGCAAACAAAACGGATTTCATCGAAAAGGAACAGCTTGAAGCTTCACCAGCCTTATTCACATGATGCTGCGCATGGACTCCTTAAAATTAGCCGGTTGTGCCTGAAGTTGTCCGCCTTTCACAACTTTGAAAATAACCTGCGCAATCATTGTGAATGACCTGTGATTCTTGTGAAGAACTTTTACTTTTCAATTTTTGCAGATTCTATAACCTGACTTGCACAATGGTTCAAACCTTACAAAATGTCGTGGCAGCCTTGACACGCGGAGTTGTTTGCACTATTCACACCCCTTAATACTGATAGTTTTTTAAACGGAAAAAAAATATTATTAAACGCGCATGAACCTGACCATCACTAAGGAACAAATTCTCGCCGGGCTGCAGGCCGTTCAAAACGTCGTCAGCACCCGCACAACGCTGCCAATCCTTTCCAACGTGCTGCTGCGCGCGGAAAAAGACCGTGTCGAGTTCACCGCGACGGATTTGGACGTGACGATTGCCTGTTCGGTGGAGGCCAAGGTCAAGAAACCTGGCGCCACCACCGTTCCAGTCAAAAAACTTTTCGGCATCACACGCGAGCTGAACGGCAGCGAAATTGAGATTGAAGTGGACGACAAGAACGTCACAAGTGTCCGCTGCGGCTCGTCATTTTACAAAATCCATGGGCTTGGAGCGGATGAATTTCCTCCGCTGCCGAAATTCAAAGACGATAAAAAAGTTTCCATCCCGCAGGAAACCGTCAAGGCGATGATGCGCAAAACCGCGTTTGCCGTGTCCTCGGATGAATCGCGCTACGTGCTCAATGGCATCTTCATCAGCCTCAAGGATCATAAAATGACGCTGGTGGCCACCGACGGCCGCCGGCTCGCGCTCGTTGATGAGGAGGTGGACATCTCCGAAAAAAGCAGCGGCGAATTCATCGTGCCGGCAAAGGCGGTGGGCGAATTGAACCGGCTTATGCAGGACAAGGGCGATGTGGAAATCAAGTTTGGCGAGAATCAGGCCTCCTTTGAATTGAAGGACGACAAGGGCTTTTCCGTCCTGCTCATCACGAAGCTGATTGAAGGCAACTATCCGAATTACCGTCAGGTAATTCCGTCCGAAACGAAGGAGCGCATTCCGCTCGTGCGCGAGGAATTTTTGCAGGCGCTGCGCCGCGCCGAGATCATGACCAGCGAGAAGGCGAACTCCGTCAAGCTTACGTTCGGGAAAAACAATCTTGCCATTACCGCCAACTCGCCGGAAGTCGGCGAGGCGCGCGAAACGCTCGCGGTGAATTACAAGGGCAAGGAAATGGCCATCGCCTTCAACCCGCGCTACCTCATTGACGCGCTCGCCGCGCTGACCGAGGACGAAGTCTTCTTCGAGCTGATTGACGAATTAAGCCCCGGCGTGCTGAAAATCAACGGCCCGTTCCTCTACGTTGTCATGCCGATGAGGTTGAGTTGATTTTTCCTCCTTCGGGAAACTTGCGGGCGAATTCAACCTGCTGTTCCATTTTCCGCGCGAGCGAGCAGGGCAGCGTGCCACCACCCGGTCCTTGCCGCCCTTATAGCAAACTACATTGACATTTATACATTTTGTGGCAGACTTGGGGGATGAAAGCCTATGGTCTTGATTTGCGGAAGCGGATCGTGAGTTTTGTCAACGCTGGCGGCAGCAAGGTCGAAGCGGCCAAACGCTTCGGCGTGGCGCGCAAGACGGTCTATAATTATTTAACGTTGGTCAAAGCAGGGGCGCTGGCCCCCAAGGAAAGCTGGGGCAGTTGGAAGAAATTTGAACCCGTCAAGGTGCGGGCTTATGTGGCCAAACATCCCGACGCAACGCTGTGGGAGATTGGCCGGGCCTTTCAGGGGACGGATGTCGGCGCCTTGAGCGCGTTGCGTTTGCTAGGCATCACGCTAAAAAAAACTCGTAAAATATCGGGAAAGAAATGAGGTGCAGCGGTGGCTGTTTCGGCGGGAGATCGAAGCCCTGGCGGGTCGGGAAGTTTTTTACCTGGACGAATGTGGCGTGGAGCATCGGTTGCATCAGGAATATGGCCGCGCCCCGCGCGGAGAGCGGCTGTATGCGGAAGTGGCGGGGAGCCGTCGCCACAGAACCAGCATCATATCCGTTTCGCAAAACGCCAGGCTGGTGGCTCCGTTTGTATTTGAAGGCAGTTGCAACACGGAGGTGGTGGACACCAATTTTGAAAAAGTGTTGTTGCCGGCACTGCCCAAAGGCAGTGTGATTGTCTTGGACAACGCCAGTTTCCACCAATCGCCCAGCACGCAAAAACTGGTGGACTACGCCGGCTGTGAATTGCTCTTCCTGCCCGCTTACTCGCCAGATCTCAACCCGATCGAACACCTCTGGGCCAAGCTTAAAGCGGCCCTGCGCCGCATCCTGCCAGACTCCAATAACCCAACCCTTTCAATTTCCAATATGTGTAAATGTTATTCTAGTTAGCTATAGAGCATTTCCATAAATAATATAGCTTTACAAAGCATGATCTGGGTGGCAAGATATGGGGATGAAAGCGATTCCTCTGCCGGTCCGCGAACGAATCATCCACCTTTACGAACAGGGCAAAA
>JBEKRA010000209.1:0-4845 GCA_049519195.1 Verrucomicrobiota bacterium | reverse complement strand
CCGGTCTCGATCATTTCGCGGGCGATTTCGGAATAGCGGCCCTCGTCGGGTTCGTTGAGCGAGCGGCCGCCGAGCAGGAAGAAAAAGGTGAAAAGCGTCAGCGCCGGCAGTCCCCATCTTTGCAGAAGGCTTTTCATTTCGCGGCGGCGGCATTTTCGGGACGCAAAATCACCTCGCGGCCCTTCCAGCTTTCACGACCGATTTGGTTGAACTGTCCGAGCCGGTAGCGCCACGAAATTCCGTAAAACGGATTTCCCGTCGGCCAGAACGAAATGATGTCCACCTTGATTTCACGGGCCATTTCAATCGCGCGCTGGATGGTTTTCGGATGATCGTTCCAGTTGAACAGCAGATATTTCCATTCGAGGATCGGCATTTTCCGCCCGCGCGCGTCGCGGAACGCGGCCATCTGCCGCATCGCGTCGAATGCCTTCTCGAAACTACCGCGCATCATATATTTTTCGCACATCGCGTCGCTGATGCCGTGGACGGAAAACTGGATGTCGCTCAAATTCAGCGCCGCCTCGCGCTTGGCGTCCGTATTCAGCAAGATGCCATTCGTCGAAACACGGATGTAGGCGTCGGGATTTTTCGAGCGCAGCAGCGGCAGTTCCTGGCAAATCGTCGGCGACAAGAACGGCTCGCCGAGGTTCAGGTAAAAAATCCGCTGCATTCCGAGCCGCGTCGCAAGGTCGGCCATCTGGCTCAATTCGGCCAGCGGCATCGTTTTGCCCGCGCGCAAGCCGGCCGCGCTCTCGCGCGCGCAGCCGACGCAGTCCACGTTGCAAATCACGGTGTTTTCCAAAAGCATTCCGCGATACGGCAGGCGCGGTTTCGGCGGCGTCTCATTTTTTTCCAAGCGGCGCAAATCGCCGCAACGCGAGCAGGTCGGAATCGGAATCTTTCCCTTCGCCAGATCGTCGCGGAATTTTTGCGCGACCGGGCCGAAGAAAATTTCCTCAAACGAATTCTTCCGCAAATCGCCCAGATGTCCGCTGCCGTCGTAATCCTGGCAGTTGCACGAAACCGTCAGGTCGGAGTTGACGGTTATGTTGTATTCCGATTCACCGGCGAGCGCGGTGCAATGATATTTGCGCCAGGTGATTTTCGCGCGCAGTTCAAGCAAGCGCGACTTCGTCCAGCGGACGCAATCGCTGACGCGCCAGTTGAAGCGCGTCTTCGGATTTTTAATCACCCGCGATGTCGGCGAAGTAGCCATGGGGAAAGAATGGCCGCGCGCGGTTAATTCAGCAAGCGATACCAGTTGTCGCGCTGATGCGGCTCGTAGCCCAAATCCTGAATCAATCGCTTCATGTCGTCAACCATCATGCTAAAAGTTGTTCCGGCCTGCGAGACGACATTCTCCTCGATCATGATGCTGCCGAGGTCGTTCGCGCCGTATTTCAATGCAATCTGGCCGACTTCTTGGCCTTGAGTCACCCACGAGCTTTGGACGTTCGTGAAATTATCCAGATAAATCCGGCCCAGCGCCTGCGTCTTCAAATACTCGTGCGCGCCGACGGTCGGCGCCTTGAGCTTCGTGTGCTCGGCCTGAAAGGTCCAGCAGATGAACGCCGTGAAATGGCCGGGGTAAAAGCGGAAGTCGGAAAGCGGAAAAGCGGAAACGGGAGAGGCGCTTTCGCCCACGCGAGTTGTTGTCTCCGCTTTCTCGCTTTCCGCTTTCCGTTTTAATGAAATGTCTTGCTGCGCGCGCAGCCGCTCCAGATGTTCGATGCGGTCTTCAATCGTCTCGACGTGGCCGAACATCATGGTCGCGCTGGAACTCAATCCCAGCCGGTGCGCCACGTCCATGACCTCCAGCCAGTCGTCGCTCATCGCCTTGCGCGGCGAAACTTTTTTGCGCACGCGGTCCACCAGAATTTCGCCGCCGCCGCCGGGAATCGAGCCGAGGCCGGCCTTCGCGAAATCGCCGATTATTTTTTCCAGCGGCTCGTTGAACACTTCGCGGAAATGGATGAACTCGCTGGGGCTGAAGCCGTGGATGTTGACCCGCGGAAACTTCGCCTTCATGTGCGACAGCAAATCGAGATACCACTGCTTGGTCAGCTTGGGATGATGCCCGCCCTGCATCAAAATCTGGGTGCCACCGAGCGCGACGGTCTCCTCGATTTTTTTGTCCATCTCGTCGAGCGTGATGACATACGAATCGGCGTCCTTCTCCACCCGGTAAAACGCGCAGAATTTGCAATGGACGTTGCAGACGTTGGTGTAGTTGACATTGCGGTCAACGAGATAGGTGACGATCTCGTTGCCGCGCCCGTTGAAATCGCTTGCCTTGGCCAGTTGCCGGCGGCGGTCGGCGAGCGCGCCGAGCTCCTCCAGCGGCAGATGATAAAGCCGCAGCGCTTCGGCCCGGTTGATGCGCCTGCCATCCCAGACCTTTTGCAGCAAGTCGTCCAATGACGCGTCGTAAATCACAGGTCGAAGTCAAAAAAGTTTCACCGGTTCCATAAACGGGGTTGATTCCATCCGGCGCGGACGCGCGGTCAAACCCTCCGGCAATCAACGGCTTTATCGGATGGACTAATGGCTTCTGCCGGTCACCGTCTCAAGCGCGTCGAACAACTTGCGCATTTCAAACGGCTTCCAAAGCACCGTGCCGCGCACGTCCTGGATGAACTTCGTGACCTTTGGATTGTCGTGATGTCCGGTTATGAACACGAACCGTTTGTTCAGGTGCGGACGGGTCCGCTCGACCGCGCGATAAAACATGTCGCCGGGGAAATTAGGCATCACCATGTCACACAGGATGGCATCAAAGTCGGAGACCAGCACCTTTTGAATCCCTTCGGCGCCGCTGGGCACAACTGTGACACTGTAATCCTGATCCTCGAGCGTTTCCTTCAACATGGCGGAAAACTCGGCGTCATCCTCCAGAAGCAAAACGGTCTTGCGTTTGGAATTCTCCAAATTTTCCGAGATATCGTATGTCCTCGGTTCCTGCTTGTTCAAATCACTGTTTTGCATTTTTTATCTGGCTGTTTAAATCCCCAGCCGGTCTCGTCCCTCTAAAACACGGCAAAAATAGGCCAACAATCCATCCACGGCAAGAGAGAATCGTCATGCCGCTTTCCATCGAACTGGCCGTGAACACGGCCATTTGAAATCACCGGTATCGGGTGCTTTATTTGCGCACGGGTCTCAACCGCCAGATGCCCGCCAGAATGCTGCCAATGACCGAATGAAACGTCGCCGAAATCGCGCAGGGCAGGGCAACCATCAGCGGATTGGCAAAATGCGCCTTCGCCAGCGCCGCGCCGAGTCCGGAATTTTGCATTCCCACCTCCACGGAAATCGTCCGGCTCGTGAGTTCGTCGCACCGCAGAAAGCGGCTGGCAAAGTAGCCGAGAAAAAATCCGCCGGTGTGCAACAGGAACACCGCCAGAATCAATTCGCCGCCCGACCGTTTGAAATCATCCGCGCTGCCGCCGATGATGCTTGCGCAAATCAGCGTGATGGCCAGCACCGAAACCAGCGGCGACACCGGCAGGACAAATTTCACAAAGCGCGGCAGATAGCGGTTCAACGCCACGCCGATGACCACCGGCGCCAGCACGATTTGCAGCACGCTCAAGAATATGCCCAGCGCGTCCACCGGCACGTATTGGCCCGCGAGCCATTTCGTCAGCAACGGCGTCATCACAATCGCGCCGAGCGTCGAACACATGGTCATCAGCACCGACAGCGCGACGTTTGAGCGCGCGATGTAATTGACCACGTTCGACGCCGTGCCGCACGGGCAGCACGACACCAGAATCAGCCCCACGGCAAATGGCGTTTCCAGCTTCAGCAGATGCGCGATGCTCCATCCGAGAAACGGCATGATGGCGTAATGCGCCGCGAACCCGATGCCCACCGCGCGCGGCATTTTCAGCACGCGCTTGAAATCGTCCACCGTCAGCGTGATGCCCATGCCGAGCATGATGACCGCGAGTCCCCACGTGATGAACCCGCCGCTGAACCATGTGAACCATGCCGGATGCGCCAGCGCCAGCGCGCCGCCGATCAGCACCCAGACCGGGAAAAGGTTCGTGGCGAGAGCGAGAATGCGGTTCATGCGCGCAGGGATTAAACGGAAAAATGCGAGGGAAGCAATCCTTCAATTGCCAGGTGCGGGGGCTTCAGTCCGCTTGAGTATCCGAACAAGCTTGCCTCGATCCGGCGATTCAAAGTCCGGCTTTGATGTTCCAAGGTTTAAGTCTGACGCTTCGGAGTTGAAGTCTGGGATTCAAAGGTTCAGGTCTGGCACACAAAAGTTGAGAAAAACGAAGACTATCCGAGCATCAAAAACAAATCCGGTTTTTGACCGGATTGGCGTTGGTCATCGGCTGCCTGTTTGCCGTTGCGGTTATATGATTTGCGAACCGTCAAAGCTTTTTGACCCGCTAAATCAATTGGGGAGCTGATCAAGCCCTTTCCAAAGCAAGAATGGAGGGCGGGTGAATTCCGCTTTCTGTTGCGGAACGGCAGGGATGATTTATCTTGGAAAGAATCTATGAAAACCAAAACGAGTTTGATTGTCTGGACGATGTTGACCCTGTTGTGCGGGAACGCGCCGGCCATGCCGCAGGTGACGTTGACTGTCAGCCCGTCCGTCGTCAGCAACACCTATCCCGGAGTCATCACGCTGACCATCACCGGCGTGACAAACACGGAGAAGGTGGGGATTCAACGGTGGATTGACCTCAATACGAATGGCGTGATTGACGCCGGCGAGCCGATGATGGACGGCTTCAAAGTCACGGACAACGATAGTTCCGGCGCAATCATCGGCGGCATCACGAATCTCAACGTGCCGATTGACAGCAATCCGACGCCGGGGGC
>JBEKRA010000208.1:0-4853 GCA_049519195.1 Verrucomicrobiota bacterium | reverse complement strand
TTCGGCGTGACACTGACCATCGGCGTGGCGGCGAGTTTGTTCACCGCGCTGGTCGTGACGCGGCTCATTTTTGACTTTTTGCTCGACCGCAATTGGCTGAAATCGCTCGGCATGTTCCATCTCATCCGCGCCACGAACGTCAATTTCATGGGCGTTGCCAGGCCGTTGTTCATCATCACCTGGGCGTTCGTCGTCCTCTCGCTGGGCTTCGGTTTCTACCGCGGCTCGCAAATGTTCGGCGTGGATTTTCGCGGCGGCGACAGCACGACGTTCAGCTTCGCACAAAGGGTGGACGAAAAAGACATTCGCGCCGCCCTGGCTGGCATCGGCATAAATGAAAATGACGCGCAAATCCAGTATCAAAAGGACGTGGCCGGCAATACGGAAAACCTGCGCGTGACGACCTCCATCAACACGGCGGAGAAGGTCAACCGGGCGCTCGCTGAAAAATTCCCGCTGGCGAAATTGAAACCGGTGGTCACCAAGACTGTCGGTGGAACGGTTGGCGCGGATGTTCGGAACTCGGCCATCATCGCGTCATTGCTGGCGCTGTTCGGCATCCTTGTCTATGTCGCGTTCCGCTACGAATTCTCGTTCGCCGTCGGCGCCATCGTCGGGGTGGTTCACGACGTTTTTCTGACCATAGGCTGTTATTGCATCGCCAGCGGCTTTTCCGGACGCCAGTTTAATACCACCGTCGTCGCGGCGGTGCTGACCATCATCGGCTTTTCCATCAACGACAAGGTCGTCATCTTCGACCGGATCCGCGAGGACTTGAAACTGGGCATGAGGGGCACGTTCAAGGAAGTCATCAACGCGGCGCTGAACCAGACGTTGAGCCGCACGATCATCACATCCGGCACGGTGTTCATTGCCACTGGCTGCTTGTATGGCCTGGGCGGCGGCGCCATCAATGACTTCGCGTTCACGTTCCTCATCGGCATCATCACCGGCACCTATTCGTCCATCTTCATCTCCAGCGCGTTCGTCCTGTGGTGGCACAAGGGCCAGCGTCCGAACATCGGCGCGTCGGCGGTGACAATGCAGAACGCGACGACAGCGACGAAGGCCTGAAAAAAAGATTTATGATTTGGGATTTATGATTGATGATTGCCGGAGACGAACCGAAGCGTCGGCAAATCATAAATTAACAATCATAAATCAAAAATGACTCCGGTTGAAATCACGCCCTGGCATTGGATCAGTTTCATCGCCTGCGTTTTGATTTTTATCGCGCTTGATCTGGGCGCGTTTCACCGCCGCGCGCGTGTCGTCAAGTTCAGGGAAGCCGCCGCGTGGAGCGCGTTGTGGGTCGCGCTGGCCATGGCGTTTGCCCTCTCGATGGTTTTCTGGCATGGGCGCGCGGATGCCGAGGCCTTCACCACCGGCTATGTCATCGAGCTTTCGCTTTCGCTCGACAATATCCTCGTCATCGCGCTCATCTTTGCCTGGTTCCGCGTGCCGCTTGAATTTCAGCACCGGCTGCTCTTCTGGGGCATTCTGGGCGCGCTCGTGATGCGCGGCGCGATGATCGCCGCCGGCGCGGCGCTCATCCACCAGTTTGACTGGGTGCTTTACGTCTTCGGCGCGTTCCTCGTTTTCGCCGGCGCGAAGATGTTCCTCTCCAAACAGGAAATGGTGCGGCCGGAAAAAAACCTCGTGCTGCGGCTGGTGCGGAAGCTTTTTCCAGTCGCGCCGGACTACGACGGCCAGAAGTTTCTCACGCGGCTCGGCGGCCGGTTCGCACTCACGCCGCTGGCGCTGGTGCTGGTGCTGGTGGAAACCACCGATTTGATTTTCGCCGTGGACTCCGTGCCGGCGGTCTTTTCCGTGACCCGCAAGGCCTTCATCGTTTTCACATCGAACGTCTTCGCCATCATCGGCCTGCGCTCGATGTATTTTCTGCTCGTCGGCGCGCTCGGCTACTTCCGTTATTTGAAAATCGGTTTGTCCGTTGTGCTCGCCTTCATCGGCGCGAAAATGTTGCTCGACCCCCACGACCATCCGCCGCGGTGGCTGCAGGTTGAAATTCCGACGAGCCTTTCGCTGCTGGTGGTGGCGGCCATTCTTCTGATTTCCGTCGCGCTCTCCGTCACCGCCGCGCGGCGTGAAAAAGCTATCAGATCACGGATGAACACGGATGAACACGGATAAAAACAAAGTTACGCGCGGGTCGGACGCCCGCGCCAGCGCTGCCCGCCGCAACTTTTCTCGGTTTCCGGGTTTGACTCGATTAACGCAAACGCAATAGGCTGTGCATTAAGATTGAAGGCAACGGACATAATTGTTCCTGTGTGCATCCTGGCCGCAGTGGGCTTGGCAGTTTGCCTGATGCATGAACGCCAAGCCTGCCTGAACTTGGACGCGCAAAATGACGATTTGCGCCGCCAATTGAGCAAAATGGCGGAGATCAACGCGGAGAACCAGCGATTATCGAATCTTTTAGCCGAGGCCAACGCGCGCCGTCCGGACCCGAACGGGACAACAGGAACAAATGTCGCGTCGGACGAACGGCTGAAAGAATTGGCGCGGCTGCGCAGCGAAGTGGAGGCTCTTCACCAGAAAAGCAGAGATATTGAGAGCTTGCGCGCCGACACGCGAGCGACGCGTGACGCACTGGAAGAGGCCCGCCAAGCGCGACGCGCCGAGCGGATGGCCAGCCGGAAAACCCCTGGCGTCGCAAACGGCGCGCCGCTGGAAATTCTCGAAGCAGACTATGGCACGGACAGCACGAACATGGATGTATCGGCAGAACTCAGCGATAGAATTCGAGGCGGCAGCATTAAAACCATCGCGAGCAACCAGCTGGCCGGGGATCCGGATTTTGGACACGTCAAGTCTCTGACGGTTGTTTATCGCTTTGGCGGGGCGATCCAGACAAACCAATTTCGTGAAGGGGATGTTGTCATTCTGCCACCGGAGTCGCCATAAGCCGCACCGAAAAACCGCGCTGATATGAAATTGAGTCACGCCCTGGCCAACTCCCTCCCACCCGCGATCGTAGCCAGCCTGGCGATCTGGCTGGCGGCCGAACACCAAGCCAGACTCAATCGGGCTAAGGAACATCAAACCTTGGAACAACAGTTGCAACCGATGGCCGGCCTCGTCGCCCGGAATGAGCATTTGTCAAACCTCCTGGCTCAAGCGAGCGCTCCCGAACAGTTGCCGCCAGACCAGCTTATGGAACTGCTCCGCCTGCGCGGCGAAGTGGGCGTTCTCAGCCGGCAGCAAACCGATCTCAACCAGGCCCGCGAAGAAAATCGCCAAGTCCACGCCGTGCTCGACAGATGCCTCAAGACGCTGACCGAAACGAATCCGAAAGCCACGGCAGACTACTGGCCGCAGGGTTCTTGGACGAATTGCGGCAATGGCAGCCCGGAGGCCGCGCTGCAAACCCTGCTTTGGGCCGGTTACAACGGCGATTTGACAAATTTTTTAGACCAAATAGCCGACGAGTCTAAAGATCAGGATTGGGCAAAAGAATTTAAGGGGAAATCAGAAGCTGAAGCCGCCATTCGACTCGCGGACGAAACGTATGGTCTCAAATCGGTCCAAATCCTTAACCGCGAGGCTCCAGACGATAGAACCGTCGTATTTACGGTGGAAATGGAAGATCCGGGCGGATTTCAAACCGTTAAGATGGTCATGAAAGAAACCGGTGGTGAATGGAAGTTCGCTGGGCCACAGCAATAACCCGCGGCATGATTGACTATTTTTGGGTAAATCGCGCGGACAATAACGGATGGACACAGATGAAACTTCTGTGATGGAAAATCTTGCGGGTGAATTTTGCTTGTCTTATCCGTGTTTATCCGTGTTCATCCGTGGTTAAAATAAAATGAAATTCCGCTGGTCGCCCGCGCCGCCGCAACCGCTTCTCGCCGGTCAATTGGCGTCGCAACTCAAAATATCGCCGCTGCTTGCCCAGTGCCTGCTCAATCGCGGCTTTAGCGAACCATCCGCCATCCGGCAATTTCTCCAGCCACGGCTTAAAAATCTTGCCGACCCGTTTCTGTTGCCAAACATGGACGCCGCCATCGGAAGATTGCTCCGCGCCCGCGAGAAAAACGAGCCGCTGGTGATTTTCGGCGATTACGACGTGGATGGCGTGACTTCCACCGCTTTGCTGCTCGAAGTCCTGCGTGCTCTCGGCTGGCGTGTGGATTTCTATCTGCCCAATCGGATGGACGAGGGCTACGGCTTGAGCGCCGACGGCGTTGAAAACTGCCTGAAAAAATTCCCGACGACGTTGCTGCTCGCGGTGGACTGCGGCTCAACCGCCGTGGAAACCATTGCGTCGCTTCGCTCGCGCGGCGTTGATACAATCGTTCTCGATCACCATCAAGTTTCTTCGCCCGCGCCGGCCGCCGTTGCGCTGGTGAATCCGCAACTTGCGATAGAAATCGGAAATCGGAAATCGGAAATCGGAAATTTTCAGGAGCTTTGCTCCGCCGGCCTCGCGTTCAAGCTTGCCCACGCGCTGGTCAAACGCGGACGCGAAACCGGCCTGCCCGGCGCGGCGGAATTTGATTTGCGACAACTGCTGGACCTGGTGACACTGGGCACGATTGCCGATCTCGTCCCCCTGACGGGCGAGAATCGCATTCTGGTTTCCGCCGGGTTGCAGCGGCTCAACACCACCCGGCGACCCGGTTTGCTGGCGCTCAAACAGGTGGCCCAGTGCCGGCCGACGCTCGGCGCCTACGAAGTAGGTTTCCAACTGGCGCCGCGCCTGAACGCCGCCGGCCGGCTGGAAACCGCCGAGGAATCCCTGCAACTGCTGCTGGCCCGGGATCCGGCCGAAGCCCTGCCCATGGCGCAGAGTTTGGATGCGCGAAACCGGGAGCGGCAGA
>JBEKRA010000207.1:0-4861 GCA_049519195.1 Verrucomicrobiota bacterium | reverse complement strand
TCGAACAAATCACTCAAATCTTTTCCGACCAGCGAGAAAATTCCCACCGCCGCCAGCAACAGCGCCACGCCTTTGATCAATTTGATCGCGACGATGAAATACAGCGTCGGCGCGCGCTTTTTCACTTCCGGAACTATCGTGTTGTCGGACATCAGCGGATATTAGACAGCAAAAAGTCCAAAAGTTCAGAAATTTTCAAGCGTTCCTGCCGGCCATCGTCGCGATAACGGATCGTCACCGTGTCCAGCAGTTCCGGTTTCTCGCCGAGCGTGTCGAAATCAATCGTCACGCAGAATGGCGTGCCGGCCTCGTCCTGGCGCGCATAACGGCGGCCAATCGCACCGCCATCGTCGTAAAACGCTTTCAGGTGCGGACGCAGGAATTCATAAACTCCGCGCGCCTTGGCTACCAGTTCGGGTTTGTTTTTGAGGAGCGGAAACACGCCGACCTTGACCGGTGCGACGCGTGGATGAAATTTCATCGTCACCCGCGTTTCGCTTTTGCCTTTTTCGTCGGTCACGGTGGTTTCGGAATACGCGTTGGCGATGAGCGCGAGAATCAAACGGTCCACGCCCGCGCTTGGCTCGATGACATGCGGAATGTATTGGCCCTTCGCCAGACCGTTCGCGTCGTCGGTGGCCTGTTTCTGGATTTGCTCCGGCGTTTCGTCCGGCCTGGCGGATTTCGTCAGATAATTTTTGCGGTTCTCGTAATACCGCTTCCACAACGCGTCCTGTTTTTCCTTCGGCAGCTTCGTCCACGCGGCGCGCAGCTCGTCGTCAAACACGCCCATCGGCTTGCCGGAGAAGCGCGCGTGCTGGCTCAAATCAAAATCGCTGCGCGCGGCGATCCCTTCGAGTTCGTCGCCGGCCACGTTGCCGTCCGCGTCCTTTTTGCTGAACGGGAATTTGAACAAAATGTCCGTGCAGGCGCGGGCGTAATGCGCCAGTTCCGCCGGCGTCTGGTGATGAAAGCCCAGCGTCGCGCGCGACAGCCCGATGCCCTCGTAAAAGCGCACGCGCTCCTCGACCCAGTATTGGTGCCACGCCTGCCAGCCCCAGTTTGGTTGAGGGTCCGGCGTCTTGGCTTTGGGGTCTGGCGTTTCGAGCGTTGCCACGCTGCCGTGGATCGCCTCGATGACCTCGTCCGGCTTGATGAAAAATTCCAGTTCCATCTGTTCGAACTCGCGCGAGCGGAAGGTGAAGTTGCGCGGCGTGACCTCGTTGCGGAACGCCTTGCCCACCTGCGCGATCCCAAACGGCACCTTCTGCCGCGACGTTTCCAGCACGTTTTTGAACTGCGCGAAAATCGCCTGCGCGGTTTCGGGACGCAGATAGGCGATGTCCGCCTCCGTCGCGGTCGGGCCGACGTAGGTTTGAAACATCAGGTTGAACGCGCGCGCCCCGGTCTTTTCGCCGTGACATTCGTTGACGCACTTGCTGGGTTTTTGCGGACAGGCGATTTCATCCGTCTGATCCGCGCGGAACCGGCCTTTGCACGTTTTGCAGTCAATCATCGGGTCGCTGAACGTCGCGACGTGGCCGGACGCCTCCCAGATTTTCGGCGACATGATGATGGTCGCCTCCAGTCCGGCGACGTCGTCGCGCTGGCGGGTCATGGTGTTCCACCAAAGCTCCTTGACGTTGCGCTTGAGTTCCGCGCCAAGCGGGCCGTAATCCCAGAAGCCGTTGATGCCGCCGTAAATCTCCGACGACTGAAAAATGAACCCGCGCCGCTTGCACAGCGACACGATTTTTTCCATCTGCAAATTTTCTTTTTGCTCGGCCATATTTATAAGTTCAGCGTTCAGGGTTCGCGGTTCAGAGTTTAACCCTGAACCGCGAACCCCGAACCGTTTGATTGGGCGGGCCAGTGTTTGCGAAGCGGGCGCCGGTGTAAATCAGATTCTTGCCGGCGCAAACGCGGTTGGGGTGCGGGACAAAAATTCTTCGTAGCGCAGATTTCCAATCGGCTGTGCGCGGGATTTTCAACGCCCTCCAGATTTGTCAAAGGTCTGCGGATTGGAAATCCGCGATACAGCGGGATGCAATCCTGCGCTACGAAGAATTTTGTCCTGCGCCCGAGGGCAGTTTAATGCGTGAATTCCACGCATATGCGTGAAATTTTCACGCAACCAGCCCCGGCGGGTGGAAAATCCCCGCGTTTTTTCGCGTATTATTTGAAATTTTGATGGCCGGGCTGGCCGATTTGGGTTGGCATTGGCATTGCTATGGATTTCCCAGAGTTGGTGTGAACAGCGGGCGCATTCGGAGTTGAGTTCGCCACTTGTCACCCGAACGAAACAACAACAACAAACCAGTAAAATTATGAAAAGCATCAAACAGAAAAAGGGCTTCACGCTGATCGAACTGCTCGTCGTGATCGCCATCATCGCCATTCTGGCGGCCATGTTGCTGCCGGCGCTCGCCGCCGCCAAGCGCAAGGCGCAGAAAATCAACTGCGTCAACAACCTCAAACAGATCACCCTCGCCTTCAGAATCTGGGAGGGCGACAACAATGACAAATATCCCATGGCTGTTGGCTCGGCCCAAGGCGGCGCGATGGAATTTGTTAAAAGCCTCAGCAACCCAAACGCTAATCCTGTGAACGTGCCTTACCTGTATTCAATCATGTCAAATGAGTTGTCCACGCCTAAAGTAACGTTTTGTCCATCAGACGTCTCTCCTCGCCAACTTGGCACGAGCTTTAACGCATCTACCGTCGGTCCCAATAACGGGGCTTATACCAACGGCAATGTAAGCTACTTTGTATGCGGCGATGCGGCAGATGCTTATCCGCAGATGATTATTGCTGGCGACCGCAACATCGGCACAGCCACCGGGCTTGGCGCTGCAGGCGGCACAACAACATTAATCATTGGTGGCAGTTCCACCTACGGGGATTCGACAAGCGTTAACGGCACCGGGCCTTATTGGGCTTGGACTGCCGGCGATTTGCATCTCAAAGGCGGCAACTTGGGAATGACTGACGGCAGTGTCCCGACGACAACGATTTCAGGCATGCAAACGGCGTTTAATAACGCGACAAACGGTTTTACGTCCACCCAAATCTATTATAACTTCTCGAATCCATAAGGGCAGTCGGCATTTTGTCTCAACAAAACGAGGCATCCGCAAGGGTGCCTTGTTTTGTTTTTGCCCCTGAAGTTTTTTTGATTCATTGGAAATTCCCCCGCGATTTTTCTTTTCCACTTCACGCCGTTGTTCGGCAAAAATCCGGCGCAATGCCCGGCGCTCCGCCGCGCGAACGCGCCAGCATCATTGCCGCCCCCCAACACGGCAAGTTGGTCGCGCTGCTGGTGTTTCAAGTAAGCTGCAACACGGAGGTGGTGGACACATGTTTTGAACGGGCGCTCCTGCCGGCGCTGCCGCCGGGCAGTGTGATCGTGCTGGACAACGCGCGGTTTCATCAGTCTCCGACGACGCTCGAGTCGGTGGAGGCGGCGGGTTGCCAGTTGCTGCTCCTTCCGCCCCGCTCGCCCGGCCTAAACCCCATCGAACATCTCCGGGCCGCCTTCAAGAACCGGCTGCGCAAAGAACTTTCCACCGCCGCCAACCCCTTGCTTTTTATCGCCAATATGTCCCGGTGTTATTGTTAATGACTATATTTGTTTTCAGCAGCCGGATTATGATTCGGCGGCATTCTCCGCCGGGCAGGATGCTTTCGTCAATCGTGGATTGGCGCATCGTGGATTGGCGCAGATGAGCGGTTCAAAACCGGCGTTCGGGTTCAGGGAATCAAAAACGCATTCCCACCGACAGAATCAAGGCGCTGCTGGTGAAGCCATATTTGCCGTCGGCGGACTGTCCGGAAAATAGTCCGGGCGTGGATGGCGGGGTGCTGCCGGTGACCGTGTGAGCAGGACCGTAACCGAATTGGCAGGCAATATCGAAATCAAAAGTTTTTCCCTTGAACCCGGTTCCGACGCTGAAAAAATGCCGGCCCATGTCCGCCGCCAGCGGCTCGTAATAGGTGTCCGGCACAGAGTTTTCGTTGAAAGCGTAGCCGGCGCTCACATGCCAGCCGCTGTCAAAATAGCGCGTCACGCCGAACTCATACGTCCAGCTTCCCCGCCAGTCCAGATTCACAAGAGGGTTTTGCAATCCGCCCAGCCCGGGGTTGCTTTGCTGGTAAATGGTTGTCGTTCCAAAGCTGCTCCAATCCGTGTAGTCGGCATCAAATTCCAGGTTCCATTTTGGCGTGGGGCGAAACGAAAAACCAGCCGCGGCGGTCAATGGGAAAGTGAAATCCACATGCGCATTGCGGCTCCCCGCCGCCACGAAGGGTTGCATCTCGAAGTCCGTCTTGCCTTTCATGTTGACCGTCGCCGCGCTGCGGAAGGCGGCTCCGAACGAAATTTTCGGACGTGGCTGCCAGAGGATGCCCGCGTTGTAACCAACGCTCCACCCATTGCCGTCAAAGTTAAAATGGTTGGCAGGGCCAGCGCGAAGGCCCTGGCTCATTCTGATTTTTGCATAATTCACCATCACCCCGCCGCCAATTGAAAGTGTTGGCGACAGCTTCACTGCCACCGCCGGATTGATGCTGATGTATTTCAGCGAACCGCTGATGGCCACCGTGTTGAAGCCCGTGTCCTGCGGCCAGTTCATGTTGCCGCCGTAGGGCGCATAAACGCCCAAGCCGCAGCTCAACGGCAGTTCTTTCGGGGTGTGGGTGTAGAAAAACTGGGGAACAGCGGCGAGGTGATCCGAACTGTGGCAAGTCTGGCCGCTGTCGGGGGGACTGTAACTCGCGTCGAGATCAATTCCATAAACGCCGCCACGGAGATTGTCGCCCTTGAGCTGGGTGATGCCGGCGGGGTTGTAATAAATGGTCGCCG
>JBEKRA010000206.1:0-4886 GCA_049519195.1 Verrucomicrobiota bacterium | reverse complement strand
TGGTTTGATTTTGCCTTTCCTGCTTCCGTTTTAATTAGTGGCAGCGAATCCAAAACATCGCAAGAATCTGGGCGAAGCCATTCGCTCATATCGAAAATAGCAAGGTTTAAGCCAGGAGGTCTTGGCGGAAAAAGCCGATTTGCATCACAACTACATTGGCGAGCTTGAACGTGGTGAAAAGGCTGCCACCATTGACACGCCCATTAAAATTGCCGAGGCGTTGGACATTCGTGTGCGCGATCTGGAGGCTGATGTGTGACTTCCTGCAGCCACATATTCGACAAAAAACAACAGGGATTATTTGCGCAATGTTTTGTGGGTGCACACTCTTAATCCGAACCAGCTCAACCGAAAAGATTTTTCAGCGCGCCGGGAAGTTCGGGAAATTGAAATATGAATCCGGCTTCCAGAAATCGTTTTGGCGCAAACCGGCAGCCGGTCAGCGCCAGCGACGGCCCGGTTCCCATCAACCGCGAGCCAAGTTTCACCGCCCATTCCGGCGCGGGCGGACTCCACGGGCGGTGCAGCGCGCCGCAATTCGCTCATGAAGTCCCGGTTTGTCTGTTGCGGCGCATGATGCAGCCGGGTTGCAAAGGCAAATTTGCGAATTGCGATTTGCAGATGTTCCGTCATTCTAAATTTGTCATTCGGATTTTACATGGGCTTGATTGATTTCATCCTGAATCTTGCGGGTTTGTTGCTGTGGCTGAACTGGCGCGCCGCGAAGGCGGATCCGCTAGGCAGGCCGGCGCCCGCCACCTTGATTGGCACGTTGCGCCGCGCCGAACCGGTGAATGCGAGACGCTGGCATCTGCCTGCGGCGCTGGGCTGCCTGCTGTTGCTGCGCGCGCTGTTCTATTTGAAAATCGGTTCCGTCTTGAAACCGGTCTGGGCGGGAACATTGGATTTCGGAGTCATCGCCCCATCGTTTGTCAGCAGTTCCTTCTGGCGCATTCTGGCGTTTTCCATTTTCAGCTTCGCGCGGATGTTTGGCATCGTTTACCTGTGGCTGGTGCTGCTGTCCATTTTGAGCGGGCCAATGCCCACCCACCGGCTGGTGAAAATGCAGCTTGGAAAAATTGACGGCTGGCCGCGCTGGATAAAATGCCTTTTGCCGCTTGCGGTCATCGCGTTGCTGTGGTGGCTGGCAAGCTGGCCGCTCGCGTGGCTGGAAATCATTCCGAAACCGGTTTCTGTGGCGCATCGCATCGGCGAATCGCTGGTCATCGCGTTGGGAAGTTATCTTGTCTGGAAATTTCTAATCGCCGCCCTGCTTGTGCTGCATCTGTTGAACAGCTACATCTATTTTGGCAGGCATCCGTTCTGGAATTACGTGAACGCGACGGCAAAACAACTGTTGCGACCGCTGGAAAAAATTCCATTGCGCGTGGACAAGGCGGATTTCGCGCCGGTGGTGGGCATCGCGCTGGTGTTTCTGCTTGCCTACTGTGTTCGGAATGGGATCAAACTATTCCATCATGTCGGGGAAATTGGGAGTCCCTTGACACCGTTGATTAACATTCCGGGTTTGGCAGACATCTACAGTTGGCTGTCGCTTTGATCCTGATTTTCTTGTTCTCGTCCCCGAACAGATTGATTTTCGGTTGCGAGAACCAGGGCTACGACGGGTAGGAAATGTCTTCCGCCTTCACCTTGGGAAACTTGGCCGAGACAACGGTGCCCGATTCCTTGTCGCTCATGATGGATAATTTGCCGCCGTGCAACTCCACCAGCCTTTTGGCAATCGTCAGCCCCAGTCCCAAGCCCTGCTGCTCGTGCAGCTTGCGGTCGAACTGCATATAGGCGCCAATGCGCGTGATTTGCTCGGCGGTGAACCCGCGCCCCAGGTCGCTGACGGACAGTGTGACGGCATTGAACTCCTCGGCGAGCGTCACGCGCACCGGCGAGCCGGGCTCTGAAAACTTGAAGGCGTTCTGTGCAAGCTCATCCACCACCTTGCAGGCATATTCCTCGGCCATCGGCATGAGAACATCAGCCATCTCAAATGACAAATCCTGCAAACGTCCGGCTTGTGCCGCCTGCGCCGTGGCGCACTGGTTGATCAACTCGACCGGATGCTCGGTCCGGCCCACGCGGAGGGCGTTGACGTTTTTTGGATCGGCGGCCACCAGTTCGAGCTGCGCGTAAATGAGAAAATTTTCGATGAGCCGCGCCAGCCGCGCGCTGGACTTGTGGATTTCCTGTCCAATTTCGGCGACTTCGCCCGGTTTGAGCGTTTCGGCGGAGTGCGCGAGAATTTCGGCGTTGGACAAAATGCCGTTGAGCGGCGTCCGCATTTCGTGCGGCATCATCAGGCTGATGTTGTCGCGCAAATGGGCGAGTTTGCGTTCAGCCTCGTCGCGGATGGTTTGCGCCTTTTTAAGCCGCGCATCCACGGCGGCGTAAAGCCCGTCGGTCGTGAACGGCTTGGGCAGATAATCGTCCGCGCCCAGTTCCATGCCGTGCCGCATGCCTGCATTGTCGGCCAGTCCGGTCATCAGGATGAAGGGGATGGCGGCGGTGGGCGCCTCGTTGCGCAACGAGGACAGCGTCAGATAGCCGTCCACCTTGCCCATGTTGATGTCGCACAGGATGAGGTCGGGCAGTTCCCTGCGCGCCAATTCGATGCCGTCCGAGCCGTTGGCCGCCTCGATGACTTCAAAGCCCTTCTGCCGGAGGGCGAGCTGAATCATTTCGCGCAGCCATTCCTCGTCGTCAATGACCAGAATTTTTTTCATTCCCAAGCGTGTTTCAAAATAGCACGAATTATGCCTGCAACCAACTTCCTGCCGCATTCTCAACCGGCGCGGTGGAAAATATCATTTCCGCGCCTCCAGCGCCACATAATGATTCAAGGTGCGTCCGTTGTAAATCTGCCGCGGCCGGCAAATCCGGCTCTTCGGATCTTCCATGATTTCCTTGTAATTCGCTATCCAGCCGGGCATCCGGCCGATCGCAAATATCACCGGGAACATCTCGACCGGAAGCCCGATGGCCCGCATGATGATGCCGCTGTAAAAATCCACGTTCGGATAAAGTTTCCGCTCAACGAAATAAGAATCCTTCAACGCCGCCTCCTCAAGCCGCTTGGCGATGTCCAATAACGGGTCATTGACGTTCAATTTGGAAAGCACCTCGTCGCACGCCTTTTTGATGATTTTGGCGCGCGGGTCATGATTTTTATAAATCCGGTGGCCGAAACCCATCAGCTTCATGCCGCTGTTCTTGTCTTTCGCCGCCGCGATGAACTTCGAGCCGTCGTCACCCGTCTTGTGAATTTCATCAAGCATTTCGAGCACCGCCTGGTTCGCGCCGCCGTGCAGCGGCCCCCACAGCCCGCACACGCCCGCCGCCGCGCTCGCAAACAAATTCGCCTGGGCAGATGCCACCATCCGCACCGTCGAAGTGGAGCAGTTCTGCTCGTGGTCCGCGTGCAGCAGGAAAATCAGGTCCAGCGCCCGCACCACCTCCGGCCGCAATTCGAAATCCTCATACGGCGTCGAAAACAGCATGTGCAGGAAGTTGGCCGTGTATTTGTAGGCCTTCTTCGGGTAAATCAGCGGCAGCCCGCGCGACTTGCGGTAGGCGTAGGCCGCGATGGTCCGCACCTGCGACATCAGCTTCGCCGCATAAATTTCGAACTGGCTGTTCGGCTTGCCCCAGTGCCAGTTCATCAGCCCCTCGTCGAAACAGCTCGTCGCGTTGATCATCGCCGAGAGAATCGCCATCGGATGCGCGCCCATGGGAAAACTCTCGAAATGATACTTCATGTCCTCGTGCAGAAACTGGTATTCCGTGAACAAATCCGAAAACCGCCGGATTTGCGCCCGGGGCGGCAACTCGCCGTAAATGATGAGATAAGCCACCTCGATGAACGTGGATTTCTCGGCCAGCTCCTCAATCGGGATGCCGCGATACCGCAAAATTCCCCGCTCGCCGTCAATGAACGTGATTTTGCTCACGCATGCGCCCGTGTTGCCGAAGCTCTCGTCCAGCGTGATGCAGCCGCTGCTGGCGCGCAGCGCTGAAATGTCCACCGCCTTCTCGCCTTCGCTGCCGACGATTATTGGCAGCGCGTAGGTTTTTCCATCAAGTTCCAGTTTTGCTTCGTTGCTCATGTCCGTCGCCGTCATTTCACCCAATGCTATTTCTGAAAATCTGCCGCTGAAAACAACGGTTGGCAAGCCGCGAAAGCAAAAATCGCGCGTAAAAATTCAGGGCGGCAGCACGGGTTGTCGCGCATCCGAAACAACCGGGCGGCAGGCGGTGAAGGAAAGCAGGCCCCAACATTGTTCATCGCCTGCGCTTCGCTCCGCCAAAATGAACCTGACAGGCAAGGAATAAATTGCCATGTTCAACGGCGGTGACTCGGAAGCGCAAATGGATTCTACGGATTGCGCTGGCGCTGGCGGCTTTGTTTCTGGCGCTGGCCGCCGCCGCGTTCTGGCTGCCGCAAAAACTTTTGTGCGTGGACAGCGGGCCTGTGAAGGCCGACGTGATTGTGGTTTTGGGTGGAGGCTCTGGCGAGCGGCCGGCACGCGCGGCGGAACTTTTCAAGGAGCTTGACGCCCCGCGCATCATCGTCAGCGGCTTCGGCGACTGTGAAAATAACCGGAGAATTTTGCTGAAGGCCGGCGTGCCAGCCGGTGCGATTCAACTGGAGGACAAATCGCGCACGACCAGGGAAAATGCCGGGTTCACCCTCAAACTGCTCCGCGCGGAAAACGCCCGCCGTGTGATTTTGGTCACCACCTGGTATCATTCGCGCCGGGCGCTCGCCTGTTTTGAGCATTACGCGCCGGAGATTCAATTTTACTCGCGCCCGTCCTATTTCGCCTTCGCGCGCGCCGACTGGCCGCACAAGAAGATTGAGCATCGCGTTTATT